>JACPQU010000198.1 GCA_016190305.1 Bacillota bacterium | reverse complement strand
CTGGCCAGCCGTCCTTCCTCGGGGGAGATGAGTTCGACCTGAACCTGGACTCCGAAGAACTCGGTCTCCACCAAGCGGGGCGGGCGCTGCGCCGCCCCGAAAGGCTCGTGGAAGATCAATTCCAGGGGTACCGGAGTATGGAGGATCAACTCGGCCGTCCCTCCTCCCCTCCGTGGGATCCCGGCCGGGCCTCCGATTGCAGGCCCTGGTTGGTCCGCCAACCGGGGGGCTGAGGGGCAACCGGCCAGGCAGGGGCGGGAGCCCAAGGCCCGGCTGGGGCGGCCGCCGGCCAAGGAGCGGGAGTCGCGCCGGGTCCAGGTACGGGTCCTGGTGGCACGAGAGGTACGGAAGGAGAGACGGCCCACCCGGGAGCCGGGACAGGGCTGAAGGCCGGTGGCCATCCAGGCTCCACGCCGGGCGCCTCTCTCCGCTCCGGGACTGGTACGTTTCCGCCGGTGAAAGCCCTATTTGGCTTTCGCTCGTCGATTACCCGCCTCAGGATGGCAACCGCTTCCGAAAGGCCCCCTATCTGGTCGATCAGCCCCTCCTTGACGGCATCGCGCCCTACAAGCACGGTGCCGATGTCCCGCGCCAGTTGTCCCGTGTTCAGCATGAGCTCGCGGTAACGATCCTCGCTGATCCTGGAATGCTCCGCCACGAACCTGGTCACCCGCTCCTGCATCTTGTCCAGGTACTCGAACGTCTGGGGGACTCCAATCAGGTACCCGGTGAGCCGCAGGGGATGAATGGTCATGGTGGCCGTCTCAGTGATGAAGGAATGGCGCGCGGCCACAGCGATGGGCACGCCGATGCTGTGCCCTCCCCCCAGCACCAGGGAGACGGTGGGCTTGGACATCCCCACGATCATCTCGGCGATGGCGAGACCGGCCTCCACGTCACCCCCCACGGTGTTCAGGATGACTAGGAGCCCCTCGATCTCAGGGTTTTGTTCAACGGCAACCAGTTGAGGAATCAGGTGCTCGTACTTGGTGGTCTTGTTCTGGGGAGGCAGGACCACATGGCCCTCCACCTGGCCCACGATGGCCATGCAATGAAAATTCGCTGTAAAGCTGGGAATGCTGGATTGCCCAAGCTGGGTGATGGTACGGAGGACACGCCGACCCTTGGCCTGGGTGTGACCTCCTCCCTGATCCTCTTCCACTTCTGGCGGGTTTAAGGGATTATCCATCCCTTTGGAGCCTCCCGTGCCGGATAATCGGACCCGCCCTTCTCGAGCGGGTCTTCCGAGGGGTTATCCGCGGTTCTATCCGGCCGTCAATTTTCAGGCTCCTATATTATGGCCGCCCAGGGGTGGACTTAGACCTCACTTTACCCGACAACCTGACTGACTCAATCAAACCTCATTGACTGACTCAAATCAAACCTCCATGATAATCGGCAGGATCATCGGCCGCCGCCTGGTGCGTTCAAAGAGAGCTTTGGCCAGAACGTCCCGGACCTGGGACTTGATGCTCGACCACTCGGAGGGCCCCTGGTGGTTTTTCCCGGTCAACGCTTCCCGGACCAACCCCCGCGCTTCTTCCAGCAGGGTTTCCGCCTCCCGGACATAGATGAATCCCCTGGAGACGATATCGGGCCCGGCGACCAGTTGCCCGGTTTGCTTGTTGATGGTGATCACGACCACGAGGATGCCGTCCTGGGCCAGGAGGCGCCGATCCCGCAGCACGATGTTCCCCACGTCCCCCACTCCCAGCCCGTCCACCAGCACCCTGCCGGCAGGCACGCGGCCGACCGTCTCCGCCCAGTCCCGGCCCATGTCAAGGATCGATCCGTTTTCGAGGATGAAGATGTTCTCGGATGGGATCCCAAGCTCCCGGGCCAGCTCGGCGTGCCGTTTCAGATGCCGCTGGTAACCATGAACCGGGACGAAGAAGCGAGGTCTCACCAGGTTGAGCATCAGCTTCAACTCTTCCTGGCTGGCGTGGCCGGAGACATGTACCCCGGATACCGCCTCATAAATGACCTCGGCCCCCTGCTTGATCAGATGGTCGATCGTCCGCGCCACCAGCTTCTCGTTGCCCGGGATAGGTGCGGCGGCGATGATCACGGTGTCTCCGGGCTCGATCTCCACCCGCCGGTGATCAGCCATCGCCATCCGGGTAAGGGAGGACATCGGTTCACCCTGGCTTCCGGTGGTGAGGATCAGGGTCTTGGAAGCCGGCAGGCCGGCCAGCTCCTCCACCGGGATCCGGGTCCCCTTGGGGATCTTCAGATAACCCAGCTCTTCGGCGACCTCGACGACGTTCTCCACGCTCCGGCCGATGACCACCATCTTGCGCTGGTTGCGCACCGCGGCGTCGATAGTCTGCTGGATCCGGTGAACGTTGGAGGAGAAGGTGGCGAGGATGATCCTGGAGCGGGCCCGCCGGAATATTTCCTCGATCGTGGCCCCCACCGCTTTCTCGGAGTGGGTGTACCCCGGTCGCTCCGCGTTGGTGCTGTCCCCGAGAAGGGCCAGGACGCCCTCTTCCCCCAGGCTGGCGAGTCTCTGGAAATCGGCGACTTGGCCGTCCACGGGGGTATGGTCGAACTTGTAGTCACCCGTGTGGACTATAGTTCCCATCGGGGTATGGATCGCCAAACCGGCCGCATCTGCAATGCTGTGGTTGACCCGGAAGAACTCAACCCGGAAGTTTCCCACGGTGACTTCCTGCCGCGGTTGCACGGGGTGAAGAGGAACCTTGTCGGCCAGTTCATGTTCCGCCAGCTTTTTCCCCACCAAGCCCAGGGTGAACCGCGTGCCGTACACCGGGACCTTCAAATGAGGCCAGATGTAAGGCAGCGCTCCGATATGATCGTCATGGCCATGTGTAAGGAAGATCGCCTTGATCTGCGACCGTACCGAGTTCTCGGTGAGGTAACTGATTTCGGGGATGACTATATCGACCCCGAGTTCATCCTCTTCCGGGAACATCAAGCCGGCATCAATGATGATCATTTCGTTTTGGTAACGGATTGCTGTAATGTTCTTTCCGATCTCACCAATCCCCCCAAGGGGGATGATACTGATCTTGGAGCTTTTTCCGGGCAATAAACGCCCTCCTTAGGACCCACGGACCGGGCCGCCGCTCGTTTCCATGGCCCGGCCGGGATCATCTATTTGTCCGCGAACCCTCGAAGACATGCTAAGTATAAGAAACTGGGAGTGATCTCTCAAGCACCCGGACGAAACGGTTGATTATCCCAGGACGCCCAGGGAGGCCATGACCTCCCGGAGAGATGCCACCTCTGATGTTCCGGCCCCGGGCTCGATCAACGGCGGCCGCAGCCCCCCGACCGGAAAACCGGCAAGGGCCAGCGACTTCTTGGCCAGGATGGGATTGGTGACGGCGAAGAGAGCCTTGAACAGGGGCAGCAGGCGGAGATGGATCCGCCGGGCTTCGCCGGTTTTGCCGGCCTGGAAGCACTCCACCATCTGCTTCATCTCGCGTCCGACGAGATGGGAAGCTACGCTGATCACCCCGCAGCCTCCCACCGCCAGGATGGGGAGGGTCAAGTTGTCATCCCCCGCGTAGATCAGGAAGGTATCCGGGACGAGCCGCCGGATCTCCGAAACCTGGTCCAGGTTTCCGCTGGCCTCCTTGACGGCCGTGATGTTGGAAACGTCGGCCATCCTCGCCACGGTGGACGGGAGCAGGTTGGTCCCCGTACGACCCGGGACGTTGTAGAGGATCACCGGCAGATCGGTGCAGGCGGCCACCTCTTTAAAATGAAGCGCCAGCCCCTCCTGGGTGGGTCGGTTGTAGTACGGCACCACGGCCATGATCCCGTGAATCCCGGTTCGGGCCGCTTTCCTGGTCAATTCGACCGATCGCGCGGTGGAGTTGCTCCCGGTTCCGGCGATGACCATCGTCCGGTCACCCACCGCATCCGCCACCACCTGGAAAAGATTCAGCATCTCTTCCTCGGTGAGGGTCGGGGACTCCCCGGTCGTCCCGGCGACCACGATCCCGTCGGAGCCGTTTTCCACCAGCCACTCCGCCAGCTCCGCGGCCCGATCGTAATCGACTGAAAGCTCATCATCAAATGGGGTGACCATCGCGGTCAAGATGGGGCCGAAGGTCTTCCCTTGATTGTTTGCCAAGATCCAACACCTCCGGCGTAAAGCGTTCTACCTGTTCCAGCGATTCCCTCTCTGCCTGCTCCTTGACTTGACCCTCCTGCGCCGCCGGCGGCGCTGCCGCCGCGGTCCCGTCGTGGTCGCCGGTGCCGCGGACGAACTCAGCCGCTGTTTCCGCAGCAGTTGACTCTCACAGGCGCCTTTACTGCACCGGCACCTTTGCAGGCTCCTTCAATGGCGTCGTCCACTTAACGGTACTCGATCAGGATGGGCTGAATTTGCTTCCCCTGGAGGGCCATCTCGATGGTGGGGATCAGGAACTCCATCCTGGCGACCAGAGAACTTGGTTTCTCCCGGGGGTTATCTTGCCCAAATGGTACCATGTATACGTTTCTGGCCGCGAGCAAGCCGGCCCAGTTCACCGCGCTGAGCCCTAGGCCGTCATTGGTGGTGATGGCCAGGACCACCGGTCTTTGGTTGCGCAGTTGGACTTTAACGGCCATCCCCACCGGGCCGTCGGTGATGGCTCCGGCGATCTTGGCCAGAGTGTTGCCGGTGCACGGCACCACCGCCACCAGGTCAAAAAGCCGTCCGGGCCCCGCCGGCTCCACCTCCACGACCGTTGTCAACGCTTTCCGTCCGCAGAGGGATTCGATCCGTTCTCTCCAGTCCGATGCCGTGCCGTACCTCGTATCCAGGGTGACGACCTTCTCCGACAGGATCGGGGTCAGGACCGCTCCCATCGATACCAAGCCGGCCAGTTCGGGCATGACTGCCTCCAGGGTACAGAATGAACCCGACACGGCCACCCCGATTCTCTTCCCTTCCAGAATCCCACCCATCCCGCTCATCCCGTGCATCCACCTCCGATGATCAGACCGCTCCGATATCAGCCGACAACCCCCAGGGCGATTCGGAAACCGCTCAGGTAGATCGGCGTGCCGCCAGTTCCTCCGCGATTGTTCTCCCCACCACCTCCGCCACCAGGCGACCGGCCGTCGTGGGGGCCGACTTTGCCGGAAGGCCGGGGGCGGCGTGGACCTGCAGACTGCAGGCAGCCGCCGCTGAAAGGTCGAAGCCCCCCGGCGCCGAAGCCAGATCGATGAGCACCGACTCCGGGTCAAGGCGGCTTACCGCGTCTTTTCCCACCACGACGGCCGGGATGGTGTTGAAGATAAAATCGTAGAGGGCAACCCGTCCGGCGATCTCCCCGAGGGGCAAAGCCCGAAGGCCGAGCGCGCGGGCCCTGGCGAGTTCCTCGCGCCGGGCGGCTGCCACCGTCACCAAGGCGGCCAAGGCGGCCAGCTTCACCCCAAGGGTGGTCCCCAGCCGGCCGAACCCCAGCACCAGGCACTTGCTGCCGTGCACAGTGATCCCGCTCAGTTCCATCGCCAGTTGCAGGGCCCCCTCCGCCGAGGGGATGGAGTTCAGCACCGGCAGTTCTTCGTGGTCGAAGAGTTCGTGAAGGAGCGCTCCCCGGGCGGAGAGAACCTGTTGCAGGGACGGAGCCAGGCGTCCGGCGAAGACCAGGTAACCTGGCTGGATTAGTTCGATCACCGCCGGTTGGGTAAGGCTGAACTCTCTTCCTTGCTCTGTCCCCACTGATTCCAGCCTCCGGTCCGGTCCCGGCTTCCTGTCAGGCCCCGGCATCCTGTGCAACCCCAACTTCCATTCCGACTCCAGCTTCCTGGGCCCCAGCTTCCGGTCCGGCCCCGGTTCTCCCTCCGGTCCCAGATACCCGTCCTCCCTGATCTCCGCCATCGGCCCCACCAAGGCATCTGTGCCCCGGATCGCCTCCGCCAGGCTTGGTACGACGCGGATCCTCGTACTACCAATGATCCGCGCGTCATCGATGGTCTGCGCATCATCGGGGAATCGCGTATCATCAAGGATCCGTTCATCATTGAAGATCCGCTTTCCCGGCCGCGGTTTAACACCGGCAGCGTTGACCAGGGCTCCCAAGGAGGCCAGGCCCTCCGCCACCGCGGCCTGGCGGGCGTCACCGCCTACAACCGCAACCCGCACCCCACCCAGTCCGGATCTATCCACAGCCCCATCGCCTGTCACAGTGATCCTCCCCCGGTTGAAAAGACCCAGGGCTTCCAGGTCACTGACAGTCTATGAACCCATGCCATGGAGGTGCATGTCCCGGGGCATGACAAGCATTGGTCTCATTAAATAATTTCAACGTCAAAACAGGATCAACAAGGTTGCGGAAGAAGCGGGGTGCGGGGCGGCTTCGGGCGCCTGAAATAACATGGGGCGGGGTCATTGCCCCGCCCCTGCTTGAATCTTTCTCCTACCGGCTTAAGATCCGCCGGCGACTTCTTAATCCAAACGGTTCTTGACCCGACCGGTTCTTAAACTCGACGGGTTCTTAGTGGTGGCCGCCGCGGCGGCCGTTCGCCTCGTGAACCTCTACGTCCTTGGCGCCGCGATCCTTGAAAATGGATTCGGCCTTATCGACCTTGTCCTGCTCGGTGCGGACCAGGGCAAGGATCTTGCCCTCCTTGACCCGTTTCTCCAGTTCCTTGCCACGGGTTTCCGGGATGCCGAAGTCCACAAGGGCTCCGCCAATCCCCCCCGTAACAGCTCCGGTAAGGATCCCTGCGAGGGGGCCGATGGCCAGGATGGGTCCCAGGCCAGGAATGGCCAGGGTACCGGCCCCGGCCAGCAGGCCGGCCAGCCCACCCACGGCCGTACCGGTCCACGTTCCCTCTCCAAGGTCCTGGT
>JACPQU010000197.1 GCA_016190305.1 Bacillota bacterium | reverse complement strand
TTGGCGCCGGCGGCCTGCAGGTGATCCCGCACTTTCAGGGCGTGGTTCAGGTTGATCTCGGCTTCCCGGATCCCGTTCACCCCGATGGCGCCGGGGTTCGCGCCGCCGTGCCCCGGATCGAGGACGACGGTCTTGCCGGCCAGCGGCTTGGTGCCGCCGCTCGGAGGTGCAGGGGGAGTTCCCGGCGTGGTGCCGCCGGTGCCGTCGCTTGGCGGCAGTGGCGGTGGCGGGGGAGTTGTCCCACCGCTGTCGCTTCCCGGATCATGATCGACGCGCAGGCCGAGGATCCTCAAGCCGGACTTGACTGCATCCGCAAGGAAGCTGGAGGTTTCTGGTCCCACGAGCCCGTCGCTCTTCAGACCTCTCGAAACCTGGAAGGAACGAACGGCCTGCAGGGTCTGGTCCCCGAAGACCCCGTCGATGGGGCCGGGATTCAGACCCACCGAGGACAGGGACTGCTGGAGCATTGTCACATGGGGTCCGCTGGCGGTCTTGAACAGCCAGACCTCCCCCGGTCCGGCCGCTGCGGCGAGGCCCGGGGAAACCAGGCCCAAGGCCAGTAGGGCAACCGCCAGAAGAGCCGGCGCGAGCCGGCGGCGGAGTTCCCGCCGCCTGGACACGTTACGCGAGTCGGTGGTCGGCGCAACACGATTGTTGCTAACCAAAGCTACGACTCCCTCCTCTCATGTATTATGTAGTCTAAATGAAAAGAGGGAGTTTTTGCATCTTCTGTATTCTAGCTTCCTGCCCCGTGAGGCAGGCATATTTTATGTATTCATTGAATCAGGGATGGTAGTCATTCATCTCCGGCGCCTAACGGACGCTGCCGGGCACATGGAATGGTTGACCAATAGTATTCGAGGCTTCTTATGTAATCATGGGGGTTCCTGGCCCTACGGAGTTGTTTTTTTGCCCTACGAAACTGTTTTTTTTGCCCTACGGAATGGGTACTTTTAGGTACTTTATAGTAGGGATGCTTCAGGATGGCCCATGATCTAAAATAGATCTATAAGGTAGAAAAACGGGGTCAGCCGGGCACCGCGATCCGCTCCAGGGCGAGCATCGCCCCGTCGTTGAGGATCGGCACCACCTGGAAATGGTTGATCCGGCTGCAGAACTCGATATCCTCGTACAGCCCCAGCTCTTTCAAGTAGCCGCCGGATCGGATCTCTCCAAGGAGTTCGATGAGCCGCCCGCGGCGGCTTCGGTATAGCTCCAGGGCGACCTCAACCGTCGAGCTGAGCACCACCCGCCCGGGGAAAAGCTCCAGGATCAACCCGGCGATCAGCCCGGCGCAGGCCGTGTCGTCGGCTGAGAAGCAGCCCCGCGTCCCGGCACACGCCAGCAGCACATCTTCCCCGAACCCGGCGGCGGCTCCCGCCACCGCCTCGGCGTTTAAAAAACACCCCGCGAGCACCCTGGTCGAACCGGCCGCCGCCCGCAGAGCCCTGGTGCCGTTGGTGGTGGTGTGGATGATCACCCGTCCGGACACCGCTTCAGGCGTATATTCCGAAGGTGAGTTGCCGAGGTCGAAACCCTCGATGCGGCGCGCCAGGCGCTCTCCGCCGAGGAGGGGCGAATGCGTCCCGCAGGCCCCCCGCCGGCCCGCCGTCCCACCCCGCACTGCCGAAGCCCCGGCTCCGCGGCCTCCCGCCAACAGTTCAACCGTTTCCCTGGCTTCCTTGATGGTGAGGACGGGAAACACGGCATGGCATCCCGAAGCCAGGGCGGTGGTGATGGTGCTGGTGGCTCGGAGCACATCGATGACGACGGCGGTCCGCCCCTCCAGGGCACCTTGAGGGATGGACTGGGCGGTGATGGTGGCGTCGATCTTCATCCAGGGGCTCCTCCTTTAAACCTGGTCAACGCCGGGCACCGAACAGGTCGAGCACAAGGGCCGCCATCCCGGCGGCGATCAAGGGACCCACAGGCACCCCCCTCAAGAAAGCAACTCCGATGATGGTGCCCACGATCAACCCCACGATCACCTCGGGGGTGGTCCGGAGGATATCCACCCCGCGGGCCCCAAGGTATGCCGAAAGGACCCCGGCAACCACCGCGGCCGCTCCGGGAGCGGTCCGCACCGCCCTGAACACGTCCAGGATCCCGACCCCGTTCGAGATCAGGGGCGCCATCACCGCCGCGATGAGCAGCACCAGGCCGACCTCCAAGCCCCAGCGTTCCAGCAACGGAAGCATCCGCTGGAAGCGCGAGACGTATACCAGGATCAACAAGGTCGTCGCCAGGATCACCAGCCGGTTACGCCCGGCGATCCCCATGATCAGCACCGCGGCCAAAAAGGTCAATTCCCGCGACAGGAACACCCACCCCTTCCCCCAAGAAGCTATTCGCCTCTTGCCGGGAAGATGTAAAGGCATCCCTGGTCTTAGCGGCCCCCGGCCGCCATAGATTGCCTAGGGGTGAGCGCCTGTGTGGCCTGAGAAAGTCGTCACGGCCATGGCCCTGGTGCGCGTGCTGTCGGCTTCCATCGAGTTGACCGGGGCCTACTTGATCTACCGCGTGGCGAAAGTGGAGCACGCCCTGAGAGTGAACGCAGTGCTGGGAATGGTCGGCCCCACCATTCTGATCATCGTGACCCTGCTGGGGATCTCCGGGTTGGCCGGGCGCATCCCTCCGGGAAAGCTGCTGCTGCTCCTGTCCGGGGTCGTCCTCATTTTCGCCGGGACCAGCCGGTAGAGATGGGTCCGGGCAATGCGCCATCCTGCCGCTACTATCCTGGTTGCTATCCTGCCGTTGCTATCTTGCCGCGCCGCCCCGCCGTTGCTATCCCGCCGCCGGGGGATTGATCCTGAGCACCAGGGCGGGCAGCGCAGCGGCGTCGGAGGCGGCCCGCTCCTCCTCGCGCTGGAGGGAAGCTTTGACAGCGAGGCGCAGGGTATCCCCGCGCAGCCCCCGCCTGGTGGCCTCCAGGGCGATCACGTCGGAAGGCGGGACATTGCCCAGGTTGACCTGGGGGCCGAAAGCCCGGAGCAGATGCACCTGTTGCGCCTTCAGCGGGGCCTCCCAGACGATGTACCGCAGGTCCCCGATCCGCGCGACCATCTCGGC
>JACPQU010000194.1 GCA_016190305.1 Bacillota bacterium | reverse complement strand
GTAGTCCAGGCGCCGCCGGACGGAGGTTCGTACTTGGCCCAGGAAAGCAACGTCAAGGCCGAGATCCAGGTCAAGCTTCCGCTCCGCAGCGCGGAGGAGGCGAGCACCCTGTGCGGCCTTCAAGACGCTCATGTAAAGCTGATCGCCAAGAAATTCGACGTGGGGATTGTGGTCAGGGACCACCATCTCGTCATTCAAGGGATGCCCGTGACGGTCGCACGGGTGGAGCGGCTGCTCAGACAACTCCTGGAACTCCAGCGCTCGGGTCACGCGCTGTCGGCCCAGGAAGTGGCTTATGCCGCCGGTTTGGCCCAGGAAGGGCGGGAGGGCGAGCTGGCCGGGATCTACAGCCAGACCCTGACCAGCACCTCCAGGGGCAAGCCGGTCCAGCCCAGAACGAGCGGGCAGAAGCGATATCTCGAGGCCATCAGGGCTTATCCCCTGGTCTTCGGGATCGGGCCGGCCGGAACGGGGAAGACCTACCTGGCCGTGGCCGCCGCCGTGGCGGCCTTCCGGAGCAAGGAGATCTCCCGGATCATCCTCACCAGGCCGGCGGTGGAGGCCGGCGAAAAGCTGGGCTTTTTGCCGGGGGACCTGCAGGACAAGGTCGATCCCTACCTGCGCCCCCTTTACGACGCCCTCTACGAGATCCTGGGATACGACACCTACCGGAAGTACGTGGAGCGAGGTCTGATCGAGATCGCCCCCCTGGCGTACATGCGGGGGCGCACCCTCGGTGATGCCTTTGTGATCCTCGACGAGGCCCAGAACACCACCCCCGAGCAGATGAAGATGTTCCTCACCCGCCTCGGGTGGGGCTCCCGCGCCGTGGTGACCGGGGACATCACCCAGATCGATCTCCCCAGGGGCCTGGAGTCGGGATTGCTGCATGCCCGCCAGATCCTGGAAAAGGTGGATGGCCTGTCCTTCATCTATCTCAACGAAAACGATGTCGTGAGACATCCCCTGCTCCGGCGGATCATCCGGGCTTACGAGGAGCACGGTGCCGCATCCAGGCCGCAGAGCCAGTCCCCGGACAACCTCCCGGAACCGGGCGGGGTTTCCACGTGAGCAGGCCCGCCCTCCCCGCCGCCCTGAATGACTTGTTGATTGCACGGGTTTCCGCGATCCTGCGCCGGTCATGGCTGCAGAAGCTGATCCTGGCAACGGTGCTGATCGGGGTGATCCTGTCCATCCTGGCGGCCGGCCTGCACCCGGAGCGCCTGTCCTTGAACCCCGGGGAGGTCAGCCCGCGGGATATCATCGCCCCCCGGAGCGTGATCGACCGTTTTCAGACCGAACTCCTCATGAGCCAGGCCGAAGAATCGGTGGCCAAGGTCTACCAGGAGAGCCCCACCGTCCGGCAGCAGGTGCAGGGCGTGATCCGCCGGATCTTCACCGCGGCGCGGCTGGCCCGCTCCCTGCCGGGGACCGGGGAGGACCTGGCCCAGCGGGCCGAGTCCTTGCGCGATCAGTTTCCCCTGGCTGTTGACTCCGCGGTGATTCGAACTTTGCTCAAGGTATCCGATGATGACCTGACCTTCATCGAGAGGGAAACCACCCTCAGCGTCGATCGGGCGCTCACGGCCGGGATCAAGGAGGAGGGGTTCGAAGAAGCCAGGCGCCAACTGGAACGGGAGATCGCCGCGATGGAAGCCTCTCCCACCGTCAGGGAGGCGGTGTCCAAGCTGGCGTCGGGGGTGCTCCGTCCCAACCAGGAGCTTGACGCCCGGGCGACCCAGCAAAGGAGGCGCGAGGCCCGGGACGCGGTCGAGCCGGTGTACGTCCTCAAGGGACAGAAGATCGTGGGCCGAGGGGACGTGGTCTCCGAGCGTCAGATCGCCATCCTCAACGAACTGGGGCTGCTGAGCAACAAGGTGGATTACCGGCTGCTCCTGGGCCTCGGCGGCATAGCCCTGCTCCTGGTGGCCGGCTACAGCCTGTACCTCTACCTTTTCGAAAAGGAGCTCTTCGCCAGCACAACCCACCTCGTCTTGCTTGCCGTGGTCATGATCGTGCTCCTGGGCCTGGCCCAGCTCCTGGTTCCCTCTTACCGGTTTATGATCCCGGCGGCCGCCGGGAGCATGATCGTCACCATCCTTCTGGGGGCCCGGCCGGCCGTTTTCCTGGCCATGACCCTGAGCCTGGCGCTGGGGTTGCTCGGGGAAGGAGAGACGGACCTCGTCATCGTCGCCTTCCTGAGCGGGATCACCGGCATCTTCCTCGTCTCCAAGATCTCGGGGAGGTCTGACCTGATGCGTGCCGGGGTGATCATCAGCCTGGTCAACGCGGTGGCCATCACCTCCCTGGGATTCCTGTACAACAACCCGGTCGGGGAGATGGTGGCGGAGGCCGGGCACGGGCTGCTTAACGGCGTCCTCTCGGCGGTCCTGACCATCGGTAGCCTGCCCTTTTTTGAGAGCACCTTCCGGGTTACTTCCCCCATCAAGCTCCTGGAGCTGGCCAACCCGAACCACCCGCTCCTCAAGCGCTTGCTGCTGGAAGCACCGGGAACCTATCATCACAGCGTCATCGTCGCCAACCTGGCCGAGGCGGCGGCGGAACGGGTCGGCGCGGATCCCCTCCTGGCCCGGGTTTGCTCCTACTACCACGATATAGGGAAGCTGAAGCGGCCTTATCTCTTCATCGAGAACCAGGTCTTCAAGGACAACCCCCACGACAAGCTGTCTCCGACCCTTTCCACCCTCGTGGTCACCTCCCACGTCAAGGACGGCCTCGAGCTGGCCGCGGAGTACAAGCTGCCGGTCAGGCTCCGGAACACGATCCCTGAACACCACGGGACCTCCCTGGTCAGCTACTTTTATCACCGTGCGGCCAACGGGAAGGCGGACGGGGTCAACGAGGATGATTTCCGTTACGAAGGTCCCAAGCCCCAGAGCAAGGAGGCGGCGATCATCATGCTCGCCGACGTGGCGGAAGCGGCGGCGAGGGCCCTTTCCCGCCCGACCCCGGGCAGGCTGGAGGGGTTGGTGCGCAAGGTGATCAAGGAACGACTCTACGACGGGCAGCTTGACGAGAGCGAGATCACCCTCAAGGAGCTCGAGCAGATCGCCGTGGCCTTCTCCCGGGTGCTGGCGGGTATATATCACCCCCGGGTGGAATATCCTGAAAGGATGGCCCAGGAAGCTGCGGAACTGGAAAAAAGCCGTTCCGGGGAAGGGAGACGGGTCGAAGGTGCGGGTGGATCTAAGCTGCCTCCTGACGGATCTTCCTGAAAAAGATTTCTTGTCCCGTGAGACCAGGCGGGCGGCCAGGGCCGCCGCTTCGATCCTCGGGCTCGGCAAGGACTGGGAGATCTCGATCGCCTTGGTCGGTGATGAGGAGATCTGCAGATTGAATCGTATGTACCGGGGCCTGGACTGTCCCACCGATGTCCTTGCCTTTCCGATGGCGGAAGCGGCGGACGATACCCTCATGCTGGGGGATGTGGTGGTTTCCATCCCCACGGCCAGGCACCAGGCGGAGACGCGGAAGGTCCCCCTGGCCCAGGAGCTTGGCGAGCTGGTGGTGCATGGCATCCTTCACCTGGTCGGTTACACCCACGATACCGATGAGGACGAGGAACAAATGCAGCAATACAGCGGGCGGATCATGGCTCAAATCGCCGAGACCCAGGGTACCTGAACCCCCTGCCGACGCCCGGTTCGAGAAGGTGGCCGCGATGAACGTCCTGAAAAGAACCCGCACCCTGGCGCAGAGCTTCACCTATGCCGCGGGCGGCCTCCGCTACGCCTTCAGCACCCAGAGGAACCTTCGCCTGCACACCCTGGCGGCTCTCCTGGCCCTGGCCGCCGGTCTGTGGCTGCGCCTGGAAACGGGGAAGCTGGCGGCGGTGGTCGTGGCCTCCGCCGTGGTGATCTCCGCTGAGCTCTTCAACACCTCCCTGGAGGCCCTGGTGGACCTCACCTCCGGAGGCCGGCTGCATGAGCTGGCCAGGCAGGCCAAGGATGTGGCTGCGGCCGCGGTCCTGGTCACCGCCGCCGCCGCTCTGGTCGTGGGAGCCCTTGTTTTGATCCCCCCCGCCCTCGATCGCCTTGGGATACTTTAAGCACCCCAACCTTCCTGACGTCCGAAACGGGAACGGGTTCCAAGAGATGGGTAAATTCAAAGGAGATCAGGAAACTAGGTTGAATCCCTCAAATGGGTCTTCAATCGGGGTTGCTCTCGACATCGCCCTCCACGTCACGCTTCATCCCCCTGCACCCCGCCGCCGCTCGGATACATGACACGTGTTTTCACGGCTCCCTCGGCTGCCGACCTTTGATCGGACATCAAACATCAGAGAGACAGGCTCCAGAACGGGTGAATCAACCTTAAGCACGGGCGCCGCATCAGCGCGCCGGATCCTACTACGGGGCCTCAAGCCCCTGCTGCCTGGAGGGATCTTTATGTCCGAGTCCGTCAAGCTTGCCGACCTGGTCGAGACCTTGCAAAGGCTGGCTCCCGGGAGAGTGCCGGGGGTGGGAGAGACCCCGGATCCCGAAAAACACCCTTGGGTGGTGTGGAAATCCTCCGGGATTCCCGGGAAAGCGGTGATGGAGATCCCCGGGCTGGTTTACGGGGATCCGAAAAAGCCCATCCGCAGGTTGGGCATAGGGTTGACCCTCACGGAGGGGATCCTGGAACTCGCCGGGCATCAGGGCCTGGATGCGGTCCTGGTGCATCATCCCGTCGCCGATGCGGCCAGCAGCGGGGGAGTGCTGCTCAAGGACTACTGCGAGCTTTATAACCTGGCCATCCTGGAGCTCCACGAAGCCTTTCACGGAATTCACGCCGGCCGCGCCATCCTCTACGGCCTCAAGATGCTGGCGTGGAAAGATAATTACGGCGGTCTGACCACGCCCGGGTTCTCGGTACGAATCTGCGAGCCGTCGGAGCCGGGGATGACCCTGGGCGATCTGGTCCGCCGCACCAGCGAGTTCTTCGAACAGGAGCATGAGATCGGGATGCTGGAGCACGAGAAGGAGCGTTTTGGTTACCGGAAGATCGATGGCGCGGCGATGTTTTCCGGCCGGATCCTGCACGGGACCCCCGATCGGAAGATCACCAAGCTGCTTCACTGCTCGCCCTACAGCGGCCTGGCCCCGGACCATCTGGAGCTGGCCGTAAAGGAATACCCGGACCTCGACACCGTTTTCCTCACCTTCTCCCTCCTGTCTCCGGAACACTACCTCGTGGAAGCTGCGCGTCGGCTCGACCTTGCGGTCGTGATCGGGAGCTGTCACGAGTGGGAGATCTACGAGAACTGCCTGCCCCTGGCGCAGGCCATCAAGGACCTGCTGCCTTCCCTGGAGATCACCCTCTTTCGGAGCAGGCTGTCGGCGATCCCCCTGGAAGAGGTGGGGAACTCCTTCGCGAGGGAATACGCCCGGCGGATCGCTTCCGACCTGAAGGCGAAGAGCGGTTAACTCACGGGGGTCGATTCTTTGGACGGCGAACTGCTGGCGCTGGGATCGGCCCTGGGCTATTCGGCCCTGAACATCCTGATCAAGAAAGGTCTCCAGTGGTCTAATCCCGGAACGGCCCTGTTCATCACCGTGGTGGTCAACAACCTGGTGTTCGGTTTGGGCCTGGCTTGGCTCTGGGCGGCCGGGGCCTTGCCTCTTTTCGACTGGCGGGGGGTGGCTTACTTCGCCCTCTCCGGGGTGGCGGCCACCCTCGTCGGGCGGGCCGCGAACTTCGAGACCAGCCGGCGGCTCGGCGCCGCCCGGGCCTCCCTGCTGCGCATCTTCGCGCCCCTCTTCGCCGCCCTCATCTCCTTCCTCTTCCTGGGGGAAGTCTTCGGTGCCGCCAATCTGGCGGGGGTCTTGCTGGTCCTGGCCGGACTGATCCTCCTGGGATTGAAAGACTTGTACCGTTCGTCCCCGCACCGGGATGGTTCCATTGACCGGGATATGGACGCCGGCGGAAGGGCAGGGGAGCACGACCGGAAGGAGGCGGCATTCCCGCCTCAGGAGATTAAACCTGATTACCTCGGATACTTCCTGGGGATCATCTCCGGTTTGACCTATGGCCTTTCTTTCGTTTTCCGGAAGCTCGGACTGATCTACATGCCTTCACCGATCACCGGGGCCGCGGTAAGCTCCATCACCGCCCTGGTGGGCAACGCCGGGTGGCTGGCCTTCACCGGGGGCTGGAACAAGATCGGTGCGGCCGGCCGGCCGGCTTCCGTCCTGTTCATCCTCGGAGGCCTGGGCGGCAGCGCGGCATGGTTTTTCGGCTACCAGGCCCTGTTGACGGGGCGGACTTACGTGGTCTCGGTGGTCACCCATACCGAGCTCCTGTTCACCGTCCTGCTCGCCTCTGTTTTCCTTAAGGCTATGGAGCGGATCACCTGGCATGTGATCGCCAGTGCCGTCCTGGTCTTCGCCGGAGTGGTGCTGGTGCGCACGGTCTAGAAGGCGGTCCGGACGTTTACCGGGCTCCGGGGTCCATATTTCCAGGGGAGGATGATCCTGGACCCGGATCATACTACTATATAGGGGAGGGATTCAGCAGGGATGGCGCTGACAGCGTCGGCCGGTCATGGAACGGGGGAACGGAATGGATCGGAAGTTCCAGAGGTTCAAAAGCCTGAGCACCCTGGTGGTCATCAGCTTCTTGCTCCTTTCCGTGACCATGACCAAGGGATGCGGGCGGCCCCCGGCCTCTGACGGCCGTCCTGCCGCAGGCGAGCCCGCGGCCGCGGGGGCGGGGGGCTCACCAGGGGCATTACCGGGAGGCCCCGGTTCCGGTTCCGGCGGATCCGAAGCGGGAGGGGGATCCGGCGCGGCCGGCCGAGGATCAGCTTCGCCTCCGCCCGGATCCCCGGGTTCCTCGCCCGATCCGGTTCCCGGTGCGACCCCCGGCGCCAATCCCGGGTCGGGGCAGAACCCAGGTCAGCCGGCCCCTGGCGCGGGGATCCTCCTGGGGGTTTCCCTCGGGAACTCTCCGCCTGAGCGGCCCCAGGAAGGGTTGGAGCTGGCCGGGCTGGTTTACGAGTTCCCGGTCGAGGGCGGGATCACCCGCCTGATGGCCTTGTTCAAGGGTGCCTACCCGGAGACGGTGGGCCCGGTCCGGAGCGTCCGCCCCTACTTCCTGGAGCGGGTCTTGGAATCCGGGGCCGTTATTGCCCATGCCGGCGGAAGCCCGGAGGCGTGGGCGATGATCTCCGAGTTCGGGATACCCACCCTGGACGATATCAAGGGCGCACCCGGCTTCTTCCGTTCACCCCTGCGTAAGGCTCCTTACAACCTTTACGCCCGGACCCAAACCCTTCTGGAATCTGCGCTCCGCCGGGGCTGGGGACGCGCCTCCGCGCCCTATGCCGGTTTCGCTGCCGTTCCGCAGGGGGAAGCCGGCGGGGTTTCCGGGGAAGCGCGCACCGTTTCCATCCGCTTTCACAAGAACAACCTGGTGGCCTTCGGCTTCGATCCCGGAAAGCCCGCGTACACGCGGCGGGTCGGCGGGGGCATCCACCTTTCGACCGCCGGGGACGAGATCACCGTTGCGAACATCCTCGTCCAGCGGGTGGGAGGCAAGGTCATCGACAAGGAGGGACGCCTCCGCCTGGAGACGGTGGGCCAGGGTGAAACCTTGGCGTTCCAGGGAGGGAAGTTCCGGCGGGGAACCTGGAAGAAAAGGGGGATCCGGGATACGACCATCTATTACGACAGCGACGGGAAACTGCTGACCCTCCTCCCGGGCACCACCTGGATCCTGCTCGTTCCTCCCTGGGCCGAGGTTTCATGGAGCTAAGCGGGGGGATGGCGGGGGAAAGGGGTGATGAGCCCGGATTGAACAAGCCCTTCGAGGAACCGCTGGAATCGGATGCCGGCGGGGATCCCCAGGCGGTGGGGTCTCCCCCGGTGACGGACCGGGAGATCGGGCTTCTTCTTCAGGAGGCGAGGGCGGCCCGGCGCAGGGCCTACGCCCCCTACTCGGGTTTCACCGTGGGGGCGGCCGTCCTTGGTTTTTCGGGAAGGATCCATGTGGGCTGCAACGTGGAAAACGCTTCATACGGCCTCTCCCTGTGCGCCGAGCGAGCGGCCGTCGCCGCCGCCGTCGTGAACGGTGATCGGAGGATCAGAGCGGTGGCGGTGGTCGGCGGAGGCGCCGGTGCGGTTGAGATATCCCTTACTCCCTGCGGCGCCTGCCGCCAGGTGATCCACGAACACGGCGGCGGGAAGGTCATGGTAATCACCACCGGCCCCCAGGGAACGTTCGTGCTGGCTTCGGGCGGGGAACTGTTCCCCAGGGCCTTCGGGGCCGCCCAACTTGCCCGACCCGGCGCGGAGCGGGGAAGCGGAGCGGACGGAACCGATGGAACGGACGGAACCGGCGGAGCAAATCAAGCGACGGAGTGACGGCGATACCAAGGGAGGGAAGTGTCCGGTGCGCGGGCAAAGCGGAGAAATTGGCCATCGGGGGCCCGGCTTCAGATCCGGCTTCGTGGCTTTGGTCGGCCGCCCCAACGTAGGAAAATCCACTCTCCTCAACCAACTGGTAGGCCGCAAGGTGGCCATCGTATCGGACAAGGTCCAGACGACCCGCAACCGGATCCAGGGGGTATGCAATCTCCCCGCGGCGCAGGTGATCTTTCTGGATACCCCCGGCCTCCACCGGCCCCGCCACCTCCTGGGGGAATACCTGGTGGAAGTGACCAGGCGGACTCTCGCAGAGGTCGATCTGATCCTGTTCCTGGTGGAGGCCTCTCCCAATCCCGCCGTCGGTCCAGGGGACCGCCACATCCTGAGTGTCTTGCAGGAGGCACGTACTCCTTCCCTGCTCGTGATCAACAAGATGGACCTGGTCGGC
>JACPQU010000202.1 GCA_016190305.1 Bacillota bacterium | reverse complement strand
GTCCTCGAACTCTTCGGGATCCAGGCCCACCCCCTGGGAGCGGAGGACCGCCGGCCCGTAGGGGGAAAGATCGTTGCACCTGAATACCTTGACCTTGTCCACCCGCCTGCAGGGCCCGCTGAACACCAGGGGAAGGAGATCCATGACATACCCAGGGTTAACACCGATGCCGAGCACCCCCCGTCCGACTTTCACAGCGACCCGGTGGATCCGATCCGCAAGCGCGGGATCCGCCGCCCAGGGGTAAATCATCTCCTCGGCGATGGTTACGACGCTGGAGCCGGATTCGAGAGCGGTCAGGATCTGGGGGGCGACATCCCTCAGGTAGGATGAGGTGGCCAGAAAGACAAGTTCCACCCCGGCTTTCCGGAGCGATTCAGGGGCCTGGTCGGCGTGATCAACCGGCACCCGGGGACAAGGGGGGCCGGCCACCTGGTCGAGGGTCCTGCCGACCTTGGATGGTGAGACATCAAGTGCGGCCGTTATCTCCGCCACCCGACGCTCGGCCGCCAACCTGGCGATGGACGAACCCATAGCCCCCAGACCCCACACCGCTGCCCGCCGCACAGGCCGCCCCCTCCCGGAATCAGGCACATCAAGCGCACGTGAATCAGACACAACGTGAACTGCCACCTCGGAAAACGTCCGTCTCTATTTTGGCCCCCGACCCAAGGGCTATGCGCCGCGGCGGTCCATGCTTCGGCGGCTGGCGGGCGGGACTACACACGACCGCGGGTCGCCCTTTCGCGGGGTGCCCTTTCGCGGGGCGCGCTTCGGGACGGGTCGCGCGCCGCCGGGCCGGTCTGCGGATGAAGACTGTTAACGGACGACTGTTACTTGAGTCAAGCGGCCAGGCTTCCGGCCGGCGGGATCGATGGCAGGCCCTCGTGGAAGTAGCGCAGCACCCCCAGGTAAACGGCCCAGGCCATTTTTCGCTGGTACTCAGGCTTTGTCAGGAGCGCCGCTTCCCCGGGGTTGGTGATGAACCCGATCTCCACGTAGGCCGCCGGGATGGCCGCCTCCCGCAGGAGGTAGTAGTCCATCGGTTTGGGGCGGCGGGTGGTGTTGGCAAGCACGCGGGCGATCTCATCCTGGATCAGGTTGGATAGAACCCGGCTGTCCTCGTTGGGAGCGTAATAGAAGGCCTGGGCGCCGGACCATACCGGTGAAGGGAAGGAGTTAACGTGGATGCTAAGGAGGATCTGGCTCCCCCATTCCCGCGCCAGTTTCACCCGGTTGGCCAGGTCCTTGGGCTTCCTCCGCCCACCGGATTTCTCGTCCTCGGGGGTCAGGAGATCCCGATCGTCCTCCCTCATCATGACCACCATTGCGCCCGCTTGTTCAAGGTATTCCCGGAGAAAGAGGCTTACAGCCAGGTTGATCTCCGCCTCGGGCGGGAGCCCATCCCTCATTACCCCGGGGTCGTAACCCCCGTGTCCTGCGTCCACCGCGATCACCCGGCCCGCCAGGGGGAGACCCTTCGGTAAGAGTCCGGCCGCCCCGTTCTGAACCACGAGGGTATAAAGGGGGGTCTTCGAGACCAGGATGATGATCGCCAGCCCGGCCATCAACAGGGCCGCCGTCTTTGACCAACGCCTTGCAGGCAAAGCCACCAGGAACAAGCTGCTCACCGCCGTCAGGAATTGTGACCGGGACAATAGCCCAGGCTTCCCATCGTATGACGGCCCTCGGGGAGATGACACAAGGGGTGACCCAATTACGCGACCATCCTCACCGACTGTCCGAAATCGATCTTGGAAACACTATGGTTATTTGACATAAAAAGTGGCCGATGCTAAACTTTCCGCGGAACGAGGTGGAAATATTGCCGGAAGGCTTGCCTGAATACGGACTAATCATGGTTCCCGGCGCCGGCGGGGAATTGACCTATCGGGGGCTACGCCTGGATCCCTTCCAGGTGGAGGCCATCGAGGCGGTCCGGGAGGGCAAATCGGCGATCGTTTCTGCGCCGACCGGGACCGGAAAGACCCTCATCGCGGACTACCTCATCGATCAATGCGCCTCGGCCGGCCAGGGCGTCATCTATACGGCGCCCATCAAGGCTTTGAGCAACCAGAAATACCTGGAGTTCAAGGGCCGGTTCGGGGCCGACAGGGTTGGGATCATCACCGGTGACGTGGTCATCAACCGGGACGCTCCCATCCGGGTCATGACCACGGAGATTTTCAGGAATATGCTGCACACCGAACCGGACGAACTCCAGCCGGTGGTCTATGTCATCTTCGATGAAATCCACTACCTGAGCGACCAGGAGCGGGGAACGGTCTGGGAAGAAGCCATCATCTTCAAACCCCCTTGGATGAGGCTCCTGGGGCTGAGCGCCACCGTGCCGAACATCCACGACCTTTCGGAGTGGATCGAGGAGATCCACGGCGAAGAGGTGCGGGTGATCATCTCCAAGGAACGCGCCGTCCCCTTGACTCACCATTTTTACGAGCACCACCTCGGCCGCTGCACCCGGAAAGAGTTGATCGCACGTCACCGGGAGCTCGTCGAAGCAGGAATCAGGCCGAAGTCCACCACCCATATCGAGGCCGTGGATCACCTGCGGAGAGAAGGAGCGCTCCCGTGCCTCTACCTGGTCTTCAGCCGCCGGCAATGCGAAACTAAGGCCGGCGAGCTGGCCGAGCGGTTCAATTTCCTGAACCAGGCTGAGAAGGATGTCGTCGAGGACTTCGTCATCACGCGCACCAAACACCTGGATCTTAAGGGGATCGCCGGGTTTCACCGGCTGGTATCGTTGCTGCTCCAGGGCATCGGCGTCCACCACGCGGGGATGCTCCCGGTGGCCAAAGAAATCGTCGAGGAACTCTTCGCCCGCCGGTTGATCCACGTCCTCTACGCCACCGAGACCTGGGCCGTGGGACTGAACATGCCGCTCCGGACAGTGGTTTTCGACTCGTGCCGCAAGTACGACGGAGAGACCTTCCGTTTCCTCAAACATACCGAGTACTTCCAGATGGCGGGGCGGGCGGGCCGCAGGGGGATCGACAGAGAGGGCTTCGTCTACACCCTGGCCGATCTGACCCATACCGATCCCTCGGAAATCCCCGAATGGTCGGAGGATAAAATCGAGCCGATCGAGAGCCAGTTCGCCCTCGGATACAACACGATCCTCCAGCTTGTTCAGCGTTACGATGATCAGGAGATCCTCAAGATCTTCAGCCAGAGTTTCGGGACCTTTGTCGTCAACAAGAAACGGCAAAAGATGCGGAAGGAACTCGGACGCCTGTCGGGCAGGGTGAAAACCTACGAGGAATTCGTCTGCCAGGCCCTTGATCTGCCCTCCTGTCCCGCCACCAGGCAGACCCTTGATCAAGAAGCCCGGACGCTGGAGCAGAGGCTTCGCCGGGCCAAACGGCGCCGATACCGCGGGATGGCCTCCCGGTTCCAGCGGAGGCTGGACACCCTGAAGCGCGAACTGGAACGGCACATTCCAGTGGCCTGCCCCGAGGAGCGGTGTCGTAACTGCCGCCTTGTCGCCGGAAAGTACAGGGAGGCTATGGGGCGGATCGAGCTGCTGGAAGCAGGGCTCGCCCAGCCGAAGCCGGAGGAACTTTTAAAGCGGGAATTCAAACATCGCAAGGGGGTACTCGGCAAGCTGTCCTACCTCAAGGGATCCAGTCTGCTGGACAGGGGGGAGATCGCGCGCGGCGTTCACATTCAGGAACTGCTGGTGACGGAACTCCTCCTGGACGGAACCATCCACGAATCCGACCCCGATCAGGTGAACGCCATCATCGCCTGCGTCGATTTCGAACCCCGCCGGGATGATTTCGTCAGGGCACCCCAACCCATTGAGATCGGCCAGATCAAGAAAAAGGCAATGGCCCTGTCCCGGATCGAGAAGAAACATCTCGGCCGGAGCACCATCGTCTTCAACCCCCTGGTTTCCCCGATCATCTACGCCTGGAGCAAAGGGGCTCCGTTCAAGGAACTGATCGAAATGTCCTCTCTTTCGGAAGGGGACATCGTATCGGTATGCAGGCGGACGATCGATCTCCTGCGGCAGATCAAGAACGCCTGCCCGGGGGACTGGCAGCTGGCCAGCAAGATCAACCTCTGTATCGCCAAGCTCGATCGCGACGTGGTATCCCTGAACCTCTAATAATAGTTTTTCAAGGTTAGCGCTTGGAGAACTGGGGAGCCCTCCGGGCCTTTTTCAGGCCGTACTTTTTCCGCTCCACCATCCTGGGGTCACGGGTGAGAAAACCGGCCTTCTTGAGCACCGGGCGCAATTCCTGGTCCATCCTGATCAGTGCCCTGGCGATGCCCAGCCGGATGGCTCCGGCTTGGCCGGTCATTCCTCCGCCGTGGACTTTCGCAGTGATATCATAGTTACCGAGGGCCTTGATGGTGACCAGGGGCTCACATACCACGCTCCGGAGGGTTTCAAGGGTGAAATAATGATCCAGTTCCCGCTTGTTGATCAGGATCTTACCCTTGCCTTGGAACAACCTGACCCGGGCGACAGCCGTTTTCCGGCGGCCGGTCCCCTGGAAATGCGGATTTTGCAGTGCCATGTTTCAAGACCTCCTGTTGGAGCCGCTCCG
>JACPQU010000026.1 GCA_016190305.1 Bacillota bacterium | reverse complement strand
GATCACGGTGGAGGCCGCCGACTTCGCCATTGATCTCTTCGACGCCGCGGGGAATACCTTCATCTACAGCCCGATCGGGCTCCCCCGCCAGGGCAGCGCCGTCAGGTTGGCCCTGCCGGTGGTGCTTCGCGACCTCGGAAAGGATCCCGGGATCTTCCCCGGAGACGTGATCATCACCAACGACCCCTATGCCTGCACCCTCCACATCGTCGATCTCCAGGCGGTCAAACCGATCTACTACAAGGGTGAACTGGTGCTCTGGATCGGGGTGGGGATTCACAAGGTGGACATGGGAGGCATGTCCCCGGGGATCTCCATCCGGGCCACGAACGCTTACCAGGAAGGGATGATCATCCCACCGGTCAAGATCATCGAGCAGGGCCGGCTGAGGAAGGAAATCGTCAACCTGTACATGGCCAACGTACGGGCCCGGCACAGCCAGGAACTTGACCTGCGGGGCCAGATCGCCGCGGTGCAGTCCCTTGACCGGCGGCTGCAGGAGGTTATCGGATGGTGCGGCCTGGAGACCTTCAAGGCGATCATGGCCGACCTGCAGGACATCTCCGAAAGGGTCGTCCGTCGCCGGCTGGCCACTGTTCCTGACGGGGTCTACGAGTTCACCGACTACCTGGATCATGACGGGCAGACCCCCGAGATTCACACCTTCAAGTGCCGGGTGGAGGTCGAGGGCGACTCGGCCCGGATCGACTTCACCGGGACCGATCCCCAGTCGCCGGGCGCGGCCAACGGCAGCATCGCCTGCACCGACGGGGCGGTGCACGCGGGGATCCTGACTATGCTGGCCCATGATCTCCCTCCCAACGAGGGGTGCTTCAAGCCTTTCCAGATCACCACCCCGGAGGCGTCGATGGTCTACACCAAGCATCCCGCTCCCTGCGGGGCGGGAGCAACCGAATCGGGTTTCAGGGCCCAGACCGTCCTCCTCGGCGCCCTGATCAAGGCCTTCGCTGCCGGGTCCGAGGAGTTGCGGAGGGACGCTGTTTCGGCCGAATGGGGAGGTTCCTTCGTCTGGGTCGAACCCAGCGGGACCGGACGGGACGGCCGGGAGTACGCAACCCTGCTCCTGGATCTCAACGGCATGGGCGGTGGCGGCCGGGTCACCGGGGACGGGTTGGGCTGCTCGGCGATGCACACCACCGTCGGCGCCCAGATCCAGAATGTCGAGACCATCGAACGCGACCTCCCCATCCTTTACCTCAAGCGAAGCTACCGGGTGGACTGCCCAGGGGCGGGGCGGAACCGCGGCGGGCCCGGGATCGAGATGTTCCTCACCCCCCACGACACTGATCGCGTTCACTTCGAGGTCTTTCACAGCCGGCGCTACCCGCCGTCCTGGGGGGCTTTCGGAGGCGGCCCCGGCGCGGCGGCCTGGGTGAAGATCAAGCGCGCGACGCGGCTTGCGGAACAACTCCGGGAACAGGTCCCTTCTTTCACGGAGGTGGAGGGGGAGGAGGAAGTCCTGCCTCAGAAGACCTTCTTTTACGCCCACCCCGGGGATGTCATGCTCTTCACCAGCCCCGGCGGCGGGGGCTACGGGGATCCCCTGGAGCGGGATCCCGCCCGCGTCCGAGAGGACGTGGCGGACGAGTATGTCTCGGCCGAGTCCGCCCGGCGCCTGTACGGGGTGGTGCTCTCGAGCGCGACCGGGGAAGTGGACCGGACCGCCACCGAGGCGCTGCGCGCCCGGATGCGTTTGGAGCGGCTCTCGCGGGCGCGTTCTGGAGCGGATGGAGGCGCGGATGCGGGAACGGTCGCTGCCCCCGGCGCCGGTCTGGATTGAGGCCGGGAAGGAACAGGCAGGGATCAAGACTGCGGCGGGAAGCTATGGCGGGATGACGAGAAGCTGCAGCAACGGCGAGGAGTACGGCGACACCCGGAAGAGACAAGGGGGGTTCTGATCGTGGCCTTGGTCAGGGAACTGCCGCCCAAGGAAGTAGACCCGGTGGTGGTGGAGGTGATCTCCAACCGCATCTACCAGGTGATCCTGGAGGCGGCCCAGACCCTCAAGCGTGTGTCCGGGGCGGTGCTCACCGTCGAGGCCGCCGACTTCGCCATCGACCTGTTCGACGGCGAAGGGAACACCTTTGTCTACAGCCCGATCGGCCTGCCGCGGCAAGGGAGCACGGTGCGGCTGGCGCTCCCCCTGGTCCAGCAGACCCTGGGCGAGGACCCGGGGATCTTTCCCGACGATGTGATCATCACCAACGATCCCTTCAGTTGCACGATGCACATTGTCGATCTCCTGGCCCTGAAACCCCTCTATTTCAAGGAAGAGCTGATCATGTGGATCGGCGTGGGGATCCACAAGGTGGACATGGGCGGAATGAACCCGGGGATCTCCATCGCCGCCACCAATGCCTACCAGGAAGGGCTGATCATCCCGCCGGTCAAGATCATCGAGCGGGGGAAGCTGCGCAAGGAAATCGTGAACCTCTACATGGCCAATGTGCGAGCCCGCCACAGCCAGGAGCTCGACCTGCGGGGCCAGATCGCCGGCCTCCAGCACCTGGACCGCCGGATCACCGAGATCGTGGCCCATTACGGGCCGGAGACCTTCAAGGCGGTGACCAGGGCCCTCCAGGGCTACTCGGAGAAGGTGGTGCGGAGCCGCCTGGCTACGATCCCGGACGGGGTGTACGAGTTCACCGACTATCTCGACCACGACGGGCAGACCCCCGCGCTTCACACGATCAAGTGCCGGTTGACGGTGGAGGGAGACTCGGCCCTGATCGATTTCACGGGCACCGATCCCCAGACGAAGGGGGCGGCCAACGGCACCTTGGGTTGCACCCACGGAGCCATTCACGCCGGCCTGCTGACCATCCTCGCCCCGGACCTCTCCCCCAACGAGGGGGTTTTCAAACCCTTCCGGGAGATCGTCCCGCACGGGTCGATCATCTACACCAAGCATCCCGCGCCTTGCAGCGGCGGCGCCACCGAGGCGGGCTACAGGACCCAATGTGTTTTCCTGGGGGCTTTGAACAAGGCCTGCGCGGCCGGTTCCGATGAGCTGCGCCGGATGTCGGTTTCGGCGGAGTGGGGCGGCAGTTTCATCTGGATCGAGCCGAGCGGGATCGACCACTCAGGCCGGGAGTTCACCACTCTCCTCTTCGACGGCTCGGGGATGGGCGGGGGGGCCCGGTCCACCAAGGACGGCTTCGGCTGCGCCTGCCTGCACACCACCGTGGGCGCCCAGTTCCAGAACGCCGAGATTGTGGAGCGGGAGTACCCGCTGCTCTATCTCAAGCGAAGCTACCGGATCGACTCCTGCGGGCCGGGGAGATGGCGGGGCGGGCCGGGCATGGAGAGCCTGATGATGACCTATGACGCCGACCGCGTTCACTTCGGGGCCTTCCATAACCGCCGTTACCCACCGGCTTGGGGGGTCTTCGGGGGCGGTCCCGGCGCCGCGGCCTGGACCAGGGTCAAGCGGGGGACCGACGTCTTCGGCAAGCTAGACGAGGTGGTTCCCTTCTACCCTGATCTGGACGGCGAGGAGGAGATCCTTCCCCAGAAAGCGTTACTCTACGTAAACCAGGGGGACGTCCTCTTCTTCAACGACCCGGGGGGCGGGGGCTACGGGGATCCCCTGGAGCGTGAACCGTCCCGGGTGCTCGAGGACGTCCTGGAAGAGTACATCACGCCGGAGAACGCCCGCCGGCTTTATGGGGTGGTCCTGGGACCGGGAGGCGGAACAGTCGACGGCCCGGCCACCGATGCCTTGAGGGAACAGATGCGCCGAGACCGTCTGGACCGGGCCCGGACGGCTCTGGACGAGGCCTGGGGTCCGGCTCCCGGCCCGGCGGCGGATGATCGGAATGCGGATGATCGGGATCAGGATCATGATCAAAAACTGAGTGAATTGAACTTGGGAGGGAAACCGGAGATGCAAAAACAGCTGACCAAGTGGGACGACATCTTCGAGTTCGTGGATACGGAGTCCGGGAAGATGATCCAGTGCGCCAAGTGCGGGCACCAGATCTGCCCGGTGGATGAGGACTGGAAGAAGCACGTGATCATGTCCGAGGCTTCTTTCCCGGACCTGGGGTGTTACATGGAGGATCACCCGGACCTGGTGGTCTGGGAGTTCTTCTGCCCGAGTTGCGCCCTCCGGTTCTGGGTGGAGGTCAAGAAGCGGGGCCAGGTGCCCGACCGGGATTTCCAGTTCAAGCTCTGACGCAGATCTCAACCCAGAAGGTAACCGGCCACTGGAAGATATCCGGCGGGGAAACGCGGCTCTGTAGGCTTGCCATTGGGTAAGCCGGGACAGGGGGGTGAGCAGGCGCCGAAGGAGTTGGCGGCGGGCGCCGAGGCGGTGCCGGAAGGATCGGATCAACGGCGGAACGGAAAAATGCAAGGCGATGCTGGACAAGGTGCTTGAGGTCGAGGATTTACCACAAAAAGGGGCCGGCGTCACCGGCCCGAGCAAAGGGGGATCCGTCTTGGCAACTCAAAAGCGGGGCCTCCTGAAGAGTCCGGTATTCTGGACCGTCGCCTATATCGTACTGATCCTACTCTTCAACGACTTCTGGTGGTGGAACACCTACGAACCACTCATCTTCGGCTGGGTCCCGGTATGGCTCTTCTGGGAATGGGTCCTGCACCTCGTTTTCTGGATCGGCATTTTTTATTACACCTACAAGGTCTGGCCCGAGCCGCCCGCGGAATACCGGGTGGATCGGCAGACGCCTTCATGAGGGGGGGGAGATAGCCAATGGGTGGAACAATGGCGATCGTCATCCTGTATTTCATCCTGGTCTTCGGAGTCGCGCTCTACGTTCACAGCAAGCAGCATAAGAAGACGGCCGAGGATTACTTCCTGGCGAGCCGGTCCATGGGCTCGGTAGTCCTAGCCGGGACCCTTTTCTTCACGATGATGAGCGGAACCCTTTACTTCGGGGGCTCGGGATGGGGTTACAAGACGGGGATGGGCTTCTCCGGGGCCTTCATGGTGGGCTCGACCCTCTTCGTTCCGATGATCTACATCCTGGGCTACCGCGCCTGGCTTCTCGGCCGGAAATTCGGCTACATCTCCCCAGCCGAGATCGTGGGCGCGCGCTTTGAGAGCAACACCGCCCGCGTGCTGTTTTCCCTCTTCTCCATTATCTACGTGATCCCGTACCTCTCCATCCAGTCCATCGGGGCGGGGCATGCCCTGTCCGGACTGACCCAGGGGGCCATCCCCTTCAACGTCGGCGCCACCATCTTCACCATAGTGCTGACCGCCTACGTGCTGGTGGGAGGTTTCCGCAGCGTGGCCTGGACTGACCTGATCCAGGGGATCCTCCTGGTCGTCTTCCTCTTCATCACCTTCCTGATGATCGTGGGGGCGGCCGGCGGCTTCGCGGGCGGGGTCCAGAAGATCGCCAGGGATGCGCCCGAGCTGCTGATGCGTCCGGGTGGCGGCGGCTACTTCACGCCGAAGATCTGGGTGAGCTGGCTGGCCTTGATCCTGTTCAACGCAGGGGTTCAGCCCCAGATCTTCCAGCGGTACCTGGCGGCCCGCAGCCACCACTCCCTCAAGACCGCCTTCCTATTCTACGGGATCATGAACATCATCGTCGTCAGCATGTCCATCCTGGGCGGGGCCTTCGGCCGGATCGCCAAGCCGGGTCTCCAGGTTGCGGATCAGATCATCCCGTCCTTCCTGGCCAGCGCGGCCAGCCCGATCTTCGCAGCCCTGGTGATGTCGGGGGCCCTGGCGGCGATCATGTCCACCGCGGACTCCCAGCTCCTCACCCTGAGCAGTCTCTGGACCCGGGACTTCTACCTGGTGGTGAAACCCCAGACCAGCGACGAGCGGCAGACAAGCATGGGCCGGTGGGCGGTGGTCGTCTTCGCCGTTCTCGGCCTCTTGTTCACCTATACCAATCCGCCGTTCATCGCCATCGTGGCCCTGAACGCCTACTCGGGGATCGCCATCCTGTGGCCCGCGATGATGGCCTCCCTGTTCTGGAAACGGGCCAACAAACAGGGGATCGTCGCCTCCATCCTGGGCAGCCAGATCCTGCATGCCGGATTCGTGCTCAAGTTGCTTCCGGCCTCGCTCCTTTTCGGATTCACCCCGGTCATCCCGTCCCTGGTGGTGGCGGTGGGTCTCCTCCTGGTGGTGACCTACCTTACCCCGCCGCCTCCCAACGCGCTGGTCGAGAAGTTCTTCGGATTCCTCGACCCGATCTTCACTCCGCGGGTGGAAGTGGCGATGTACACCCGGGAAACGGAGACACGGAAAGGCGCTTTAGGTTTTCTCCGCGGGCGTCTGGCACGGAGCTAGGGCGTCTTGGTACCAGGGCGTCCTGCCCGGAACCAGGGGCCTGGCCGCCGCCGGGAATGGATCGCCGCATCCGTGGCGGGACGCATCCGGTTGAGCGAAAGAGCCTGAACCGGGTGCAGTTTGAATAAAGGTAAAGATCTATGAACGGAAAGCCGGCGGCAGCCGGCGGGCTTCCACAGCCCGCCGGTCCGCTGGCCCTTTGCTTGATCTTCCAGGGAGGTATGGAGATGGCAGGGGATCCGGCAATCATCGAACTAACGGTCAACGGTGAGCTCCGCAGCCTGCGGGTCGACCCCAGTCGAACCTTGCTGCGCGTGCTGCGGGAGGATCTGGACCTGACGGGCGCCAAGGAGGGCTGCGGCGGAGGGCACTGCGGAACATGCGCGGTGATCCTTGACGGCAAGGTGGTGCTCTCCTGTGAGATCCCGATAGCCGACGCCGCCGGGAAGCAGGTCACGACCATCGAAGCCCTCGGAGCGGACGGTTGCCTCGACCCCATCCAGGAGGCTTTCCTGGACACCGGGGCCGTGCAGTGCGGCTACTGTTCGCCGGGGATGGTGATCGCCGCCAAGGCGCTCCTCGATCAGAACACCGAGCCGTCCGAGAAGCAGATCCGCGACGCCCTCTCCAGGCACCTCTGCCGCTGCACCGGGTACGTGAAGATCATCGACGCGGTCAAGCTGGCCGCAGCCTACCGCTCGGGAAAGGCCGTCCCCGGGAGCCCGGTCCTGGACAGCCGTTCTCTCTCCCCCAACCCCGGCCGGTTCATCGGCAAAGCCATGCGCAGCAAGGACGCCGTGGAAAAGATCACCGGCCGGACAAAGTACGCCGCCGATCTGGCGGTGGAGGGGATGCTGCACGCCGTTCACGTCCGCAGCCCCCATGCCTTCGCCCGGATCCTCTCCATCGATCTCTCCTCCGCCCTGGCTCTGCCCGGGGTGGTCGACGCTTTCACCGCCTCCGATATCCCCGGGGCGAACCGCCTGGGCTTCCTCCCCGACCAGCCGGTTCTTTGCAAGGACCTGGTCCGCTGCGTGGGGGATCCGGTGGCGGTGGTGACGGCGGTAACAGAGGATCTGGCCCGCCGGGCCGCCGAGCTGATCAGGGTGGAATACGAGGTACTGCCGGCGGTCTTCGATCCGGAGTCGGCTCTTCAGGAAGGGGCCCCGAGGCTGTATGAGAACGGAAATGTCTGCTGCCGGCAGCAGGTGAAGAAGGGGAATATCGAGGAAGGCTTCCGGCAGGCCGACATCATCATCGAGCACCGCTACACCACGCCCTTCAACGAACACGGTTACCTGGAGACCGACTCGGGCCTGGCCTGGATCGACTCCGAAGGACACCTGGAGATGCACACCGGTTGCCAGAGCGTTCATTTCTTCCGCTCGCAGGTGGCGGTAATCCTGGGCGTGCCCGAGGAACAGGTTCGGGTGTACGCCACCCAGAACGGGGGAACCTTCGGCTCCAAGGCTTTCCTTTCCCTCCAGGGCGCCCTGGCCGTGGCGTGCTGGCGCCTCCGGAGGCCGGTGAAGATGGTCTACAGCCGGGAAGAGGTCATGCAGACCACCGCCAAGCGTCACGCCTTCCGGATGGTCTTCAAGAGCGGGGTAACCAGGGACGGGAGGGTGACCGCCCTCAAGACGGTGGTCCTGGCCGATACCGGCGCCTATGCCGGATCGGCCAAGGGGATTATCACCAAGGGCGCCCTGCACACCAACGGGCCGTACAACATCCCCAACCTGGACGTGGACATCACGGCCGTCTACACCAACAACCCCCTGGGCAGCGCGATGCGCGGCTACGGGGTACCCCAGGTCTCTTTCGCGATGGAGAGCCAGATGGATGAGATGGCGAGAGCCGTCGGGATGGATCCGATCGCCTTCCGCCGCCGGAACGCCATCCGCTCGGGCGACACCACAAGCAGCAGCCAGCCGGTCCAGTGGGAGCCGGGTTTCGTGGAATGCCTGGACGCTATCGAGGCCCAGCTTGAAGAGGAAAAGGCGGGGCCCGCTGCCGCCGTGGCGGATGCCGGAACCACGGGGACTGCGGCCGCGGAAGTCGCGGCGGTCGGGGTTACTGCGGCGGATGAAGCCGTCCGGACGGGAGCGGGGGGGGGATCCGACGGCGACGGCGCCGGCCCCTGGCGTAAAGGGGTCGGTTACGGCGGGGTATGGGTCGGGATCGGCACCATCGGGAGGCCCAGCTACGCCGAGGCCTACGTGGACCTCCTCGAGGACGGCCGAATCAAGGTGGTTACGGGCGGTATGGAGCTTGGGCAGGGGTTCTCCACGACCATGCTCCAGATCGCTGCCGAGGCCCTCGGGCAGCCTCCGGAATCCCTGGAGCTGGTCTGTGGGGTCCACCCGGACACCCCCGACGCCGGTTTCACCAGCGCCAGCCGGCAGACCTATGTCTCCGGGAACGCCGTCCTTTCGGGCGCCGCGCTGTTCAAGAAAGAGGCCTTCAGGCGGGCGGTGCCGATCCTGGGCGTCGCCGAAGAAGACCTTGAGCTGGTTCCCGAGGTGATCGCCGTCCACGACCGGCCGGACCTGAACCTCCCCCTCTGGCGGCTGGCCGAGGCGGGCGGGCCCTTCAGGGTGACGGGCAGCTACGGAATGGTCTATACCCCGGTGGAAGCGGACGGGAAAGGGGCTCCTTGCGAGATCTACGCGGTGGGGGCCGCCCGCCTGGAGATCTCGGTGAACGTCGCAACCGGTCAGATCCGGGTGGACCGGGTCCTGGCCGCCCATAACGTCGGCCGGCTGATCAACCCCGTCGGGGCGGCCGGCCAGCTTGACGGCTGCGCCGTGATGGGTCTCGGCTTCGCCCTCAAGGAGGAGTTCATTCCGGGCCGGACCCTCAACTTCGCCCGCTACCGGATGCTCAGGGCAAATGACGTCCCCGGGGCGATCGTGCCGATCCTCCTGGAGATCCCAAGCCCCAAGGGGCCGTTCGGGGTGCATGGACTGGCCGAGCATGCCCTGGTGCCGATGGCCGGAGCGGTGGCCAACGCCGTTTACGACGCCTGCGGAGTCCACATTCGGGATCTTCCGATCACCCCTACGCGGGTGCTCCATGCCCTAGAGGCGGCCGGGGCGGGGAGTGGAAAGGGTCCAATATAAGCCTGGCCAGGTTCAGCTAAGGTAGGCGCTAAGCCCGGCTTGGTTGACTTCAGCCCCTGCCCCCGCTGGGAACCCCGACCTTGACCAGGTGCTTTTCGGCCATCTCCCTGGCGTAGGCCCTGATCTTCTCGTTGCCGAACTCGGCGGCCGGCGTTGCCGTTACCCGCTCGTGGAAAACCACGAGGTCTACCCCGGGCAGAGCCATCTCGAGCGCCTTGGCCATGGGGAGCCAGTTCTCGTACACTTCCGACACGTGGCAGTTTCCCACCAGCAGGTTGAGCCCGTGCTCCTTGGCGCGGCGCACCAGGGGGCCGTCCGGAGAAGGTCTGCTGAAGGAGCTGACCACGGTGTCAATCTCCGGGTTATCGGCAAGGCACTGATCGAGGTGCGCTGCTTCGAACCCGCCGTGGGGCGCGAAGTGCAGGATCTTGCGCACCGGGCTCTCGGGTCTGCCCAGCAGGATGTAGGGGCGTGCCGCCACCGCGGTTTCCTCCATCGAGGGTATGCCCCGGATCTTGGTCTCCGCGGCCAGGACCGCCTGCTCCGTTCCCAGCCCCATGTACTCGTCCAGGCGTTTCAGGATGTCCCCAAGGGTATGAACTCCGGGTAAGGGGGTCCCCACCGAGACCACGTTGCCCAAGATCCCCCCGTAGTTCAGCTCCACCCATTCGGGGGAGAAACCGTGCAAGAAACGGATCCCGGGGTGGAGGCCGTGAAAGGCCTCGTGAAGTTCGATGATGTTCAAATCATAAAGTGACGCGTATACCCGCAGCGGGACCCCCCCGGAACTGGCGGCGTCGGCAACCGGGTGATGCACCAGGATCACGTTGACCCCGATGGCCCCGGCCAGTTCCAGCCGGTTCTCGGTCAGGGTGATGGTCAGGGCGATCCGCCGGATCGGCGCTTCGGGATCACCGTAAACCAACCCGGGGATCTCCAGGATCTCCTTGCCTGGAATCTCGGAGGACTTGATCATCACGAAGGGGTTGTTCTCCCAGTTGGCCGGGTTGGTGTCCATCACCGTTCTCCCGCCCGTCATCACCGACAGGAATTCCAGCAGATCCCTCACCTTGTAGCTGGTCATGCAAGCCCCTCCTTTGCTATCTAGCTTGTCCAGTTTAAACCAATTCGACATCGGCTGAGGTTCCCCTTGAGGCTGGTCCCCTGGGATAGATCGGCCAATTTTTGGGCACCATGGAAAAAGAATAGAGGTGATCCAGGTGGAGAAAAAAGACAGGCTTGAGGACGCCCGTCCCG
>JACPQU010000201.1 GCA_016190305.1 Bacillota bacterium | reverse complement strand
TTGATCATGCGCGCCATCGGGCGCGTCGCCGGTTTGGACGAGTCCCAGATCCGCCGCCCGAACACGGTGACCAAGCCGGTACCCATCGTCCCGCGCGAACGCATCCACGGGATCACCGAGCGGGTGGACTCCGGCGGGAACGTCGTGGTGCCGCTGGTCGAGGCCGAGATCGAGGCCGCCCTGGACGAGCTGGTCAACCGGCATGGGGTGGAAGCCGTCGCCGTCAGCTTCCTTTGGTCTTTCCTCCGGCCGGACCACGAGCGGCGGGTCGCCGAGATTGCCGCGGCGCGCCACCCGAGGCTGCACGTCACCTGCTCCCACGTGGTCGCCCCGGTGATCCGGGAGTATGCGCGGGCCAACACGGTGATCATCGACGCTTTCCAGGCCGGGACTATGCGGGAGTACATCGCCTCCCTGGACCGCAAGCTCCGCGAGCACGGTCTCCAAGGGCCGCTTTTGCTCATGCAGGCCACCGGCGGGGTGGCGCACCTGGAGGAACTGGAGCCGGTGAACACTGTCTCCTCCGGCCCGGCCGGGGGGGTCATCGCGAGCCAGTACCTGGGCCAGGTCATGGAACATGAGCACGTGATCACCACCGATATGGGCGGCACCAGCTTCGACGTCGCCGTCCTCACCGGCGGCCGGTTCACCTACGAACGCGAGCCCATCCTGGAGCGTTTCCACGTTTCGGTGCCGCGCATCGACGTGGAGTCCATCGGCGCCGGCGGCGGGACGATCGCCTGGGTGGAGCCGGTCACCGGCCGCCTGATGGTGGGCCCCGACAGCGCCGGCGCCCGGCCCGGCCCCGAATGCTACGACCTGGGGGGTACCGAGCCCACCGTCACCGACATGAACCTGGTGATGGGCCTCCTGGATCCTTCCTATTTTCTAGGGGGCCGGCGGGAGCTGAACCGGGCCAAGGCGGAGCAGGCCGTGGAGGAAAAGCTGGCCCGGCCCCTCGGGATGGATGTGGTCGGGGTTGCGGCCGGGGTTTACGACATCATCAACGCCAAGATGGCAGACCTGATCCGCAAGAAGGTGGTCACCACCGGTTACCTGCCTTCCCAGTTCCAGCTCTACTGCTTCGGGGGAGCGGGTTCCCTGCACGCCGCCGGTTTTTCGGTCCGCCTGGGGATCTCCAAGGTTTACGTCTTCCCGGTCTCCAGCGTTTTCAGCGCCTTCGGGATCGCGGCCAGCGACATCGTACACACCCGGCGAATCTTCCACCGGCAGGCCCTTCCGGCGGACCCGGCGGACCTGAACGCGATGCTGGCGCGCGTCGAAGGGCAGCTTGTGGAGACGATGCGACGAGAGGGCTTCCGCGGCCGGGATGACATCCTGTTCCGGCGCGTGTTCCAAATGCGGTACCGCGGCCAGATCAAGGAGATCGATGTGGCGGTGCCGTCCGGAGATTACACCCGGGAGAACCTGGAGGAGATCGTCAACCTCTTCGAATCCCAGTACGAGAGCATGTTCGGGCAGGGCTCCAGCTACCGGAAGGCCGGGGTGGAGATGATCTCGGCCACCGTCAGCGCCGTCGGGATGACGCCCAAGCCGCTCATCTCCGCCGTCGAGCCCGGCCCGGCCGATGCGGAGGAAGCGGTCAAGGGCCGGCGGGAGGCCTTCTTCACCCTCCCCTCCCGGGGCTACCGGGAGGCCGTGGTCTACGAGTTCAGCCGGCTGCGTCCGGGGGCGCGGATGGAGGGTCCGGCCGTGATCGAGACCCCCGTCACCACCATCGCCGTCCCCCCCCTGGTGCAGGCGTGCGTGGATCGCTTCGGCAACGTGGAGTTGGACCTGGCCCGGCTGATCAAGGAAAGCTGAGAGGAACACCGATTCGCCCGAAAAATGAACCAAGCCCCAAGGGCCCGAAAGGGGACCGCATGCATGGAAACGCAACGCCTTGGTAAGCCTGATCAGCTCGGTCAGCTTGATAAGGTCGAATACGAGATCTTCTCCCACCGCCTGTTCAACATTGTGGAAGAGGGCCGGATCGCCATGGGTCACGTCTCCGCCTCGCCGGTGGTCGTGGAGGGCGGCGAGACCCTCTGCGCGTTCTACACCCCGGAAGGGGAGGGATTCCTGACCGGGGCCGGGATCCTCCTGCACGTGACGGGGGCGGCCGACTTCGTCAAGCGCACCCTGGACTGGTACCGGGATGATCCGGGGATCTGCGACGGAGACCAGTTCCTCTGGAACGATCCCTATGTCGGGGGTCAGCACACCCAGGACAACATCATCGTCAAGCCCATCTTTTACCAGGGAGATCTCGTCGCTTGGGTCGGCAGCTTCATGCACACCCACGAAACGGGGGCCATCGACCCGACGGGCACCTGCCCGCGGGCGACCGAGGTCTTTCACGAGGGGATCCGCTCCTTCGGGCTCAAGATCATGGACGGCGGGCGCTTCCGCCAGGACATCTTCAACACGGTGACCCTGAACACCCGGGATCCTGACCTGGTGGGTCTGGACCATAAGGCCAAGATCGCCGGCAACAACGTCTGCGCCCGGTTATTCCTCGAACTGGTCGACCGGTACGGGCTGGACTTCGTGAAGACCGCAATGCGCAAGATGATCGACGACGGCGAGAAGATGGCCAGGGAAAGGCTCCGCAAGCTGCCCGACGGCACCTGGCATTCCCAGCTTTACGGGGACAGCAGCGGCTTGGAACAACGGCCCTTCAAGGTGGTTTGCACCGTCACCAAGAAGGGTGAAGAGATTATCTTCGACTATACCGGCACCGCCGAACAGAACCCCGGTTCCCTCAACGCGGCTCTGCCGGCGACCAAGGGCAGGCTCTTTTGCGTGCTGATGAGCCAGCTTTTCTGGGGACTGCCCTGGAACGAGGGCACCGTCAGGCCGATGAGGCTGATCGCTCCCGAGGGAACGGTGGTCAATGCCAGGTTCCCGGCGGCGGTGAGCAACGCCGCCATCGGGATGGGCGGTCTCCTGGGAGAGGTGGCGCACGAATGCATCGCCAAAATGCTCCACGCGGCGGGCGGGGAGTTCCTGGAGGACGCTGTTTCGTCCTATAGCGGCTCCGCCCAGCACGCTTACTGGTACGGGATCAACCAGGCCGGAAAGCGCTTCGTGGGTACGGTTCTGGACACCTTTTCCCGGGGTTTCGGGGCCACTCCCTTCCGGGATGGGGTGGACACCGGCGGCAACGTCATCGCCCCGGCCGGGAGCATCGCGGACGTCGAGATGTTTGAACTGAAGTATCCCATCATGTACCTGTTCCGCCAGCATGCCCGGGACTCGGGCGGGCCGGGACGGTTCCGGGGCGGGGTGGGCGGCGAAGCCGCCTACATGATGTTCGGAGGGCGGAACGTCACCATGGGGGCGTACGGATGCGGGCTCCAGACCGCCGTATCCTACGGGCTCTTCGGCGGCTACCCGGCTCCTCCTTCGAGGACCTTTGCGGTCATGGCATCTTTATTGAAGGAGAGGATGGCCGGGGGTTGGGTCCCCGCTTCAGCCGAGGAACTGGCCTCCATGGGCGGTTCGAAAAAGGAACTGGCCGCCAACCAACCGGAGTTTGCGGTGGGCGACTATGACGTGGTCTTTAACAAGTGGCTCGGCGGAGGCGGCTACGGCGATCCTCTCACCAGGGATCCGGAGGCGGTGGCCCGGGATCTCCAGGACCGCGCGGTTTCACGGCAGGCCGCCGAGGGAGTCTACGGGGTGGTCCTGGACGCCGAGGGACATCCGGACCTGGCGGCCACCGCCCGCCGCCGGGAGGAAATCAGGGCGGAGCGCCTGCGACTGGGGAGGATCTGGGAAAATGCCGGAACCGAACTTCCGTGAAGAACTGCGGATCCACGATCAACTGGCGGCGGACTGGCACGGCGACCGCGTGATCCGTTGCCGGCAGTGCGGCCATGCCTTCGGCTCCTTGTTTCAGAATTACAAAGAGCGGGCCCTGCTGCGGGTCCGAAAACCCTGGGAGTATCTCCCGGACCGGCGTCCGGGCGAGTTCGTGGAATACTGGGAATTTTACTGCCCGGGTTGCGGAGTGCTGCTGGCGGTGGACCCGATGGGCCCCGGAGACCGGAAGCCCACCTGGGATATCCGGATCGCGAGCCCTCCGGAGGAGTGACAAATCAACCGAAGGCTGCAACAGGTGCCGTGAATCCGGCCTGTCCGGAAGGCATTCCCGGCTCGTCCCACTTTGGTTGCATGTCGGTTCATTTTTTACCCCCGGCTTGAAACCCGGGGTTTTTATCGTCTTTCAAGGATCCTTGTCGAAAAATGCCAGCAGGTCCCAAAGAAGCCTTGCTGTTTTAAAAAAGGATCTGGGACTGACGGACTAGAATAAGACGCGCGAAACTCTGCGCTCCCGACCGAGCCAGGTTTTCGGAAAATCCCAGAGGATTATAGAAAGCCCGGAATACTGCTTTCTTACCGGACAGAGCGGGCTACTAATTCCGACTAGATTTCAAATTAAAGACGCACGAGCTTCTCAAGGCCACAACCTTTTAGCTCTTTAATTTATTTTTTAATGACATTTCTTTATTGATCCAATTCGGTTCGGAACTGCTTTCATAGGCCGCTTGTGGGAATGTACATCGGCCTCGAAGGGGGGAATCGGTGCCCGTTATCCTGGCGACAGCGCAGAGGTTGGGCGAGTTTTGTGAACGGAAATTGTCGAAGCGCATGATGATTGCCGCAACAATAACTGAGGGGGGAAATTGATGAGCTGGAAGAAGGTATTGGTCCTGCTCCTTGCCTTGGTGTTGGTCGGCACCCTGGCCGCCGCCTGCAAGAAGAAGGAGGAGCCCAAAGCCGGGCCGACTCCGGGTCAGCAGGAGCCGAAGAAAGAGGAGCCCAAGAAGGAAGAACCCAAGAAAGAAGAACCGAAGGTCATCGACAAGCCCTTGGTCATCGGGATGGGCGCGGACCCCAACAGCCTCGATCCCCACGCCCTGAATGACGGCAACGAGCGGCTGATCACGGCCAACATCTTCGAGCCCCTGGTCCGCCAGTTGCCTACCAGCTTCGAACTGAAGCCGCTCCTGGCCACCAAGTGGGAGAACGTCAACGACACGACCTGGCGCTTCTGGCTGCGGAACGACGTCAAGTTCCACAACGGCGAGCCCTTCAACGCCGAGTCGGTGGCCGGGACCGTCAAGCGGGCCCTGAACCCCGAACTCAACTCGGGTTACCTCGATCTGTGGGAAGGGATCAGCGACGCCAAGGTCGTCGAGCCTTTCGTGGTTGACATCATCACGAAGGATCGGAACCCGCTGGTGCCGATGCGGATGGCCTGGTTCCCGATGATGGATCCCAAGTACGTCCAGTCCGTCGGTAAGGACGTGGTGGAGAAGGCCGTGGGCACCGGCCCCTACAAGCTGGTCAAGTGGGACCGGGGCAGCGGAATCGAACTGGCCCGGAACGACGCCTACTGGGGCCCCAAGCCCGCCATCGGCAAGGTCACCTTCAAGTTCCAGAAAGAAGACGCCACCCGGCTGATGGCCCTTCGGAACGGCGAGGTCCACATCGCCCGGGACATGCTCCCCGAGTTCAAGGACCAGATGCCCGGGTTCAAGAGCATCAGCGGCGTGGAGTTCCCGGTCTTCCGGATCAACGCCAAGCACCCGATCCTGAAGGATAAGCGGATCCGTCAGGCCCTCAACTACGCCGTGGACAAGGAAGCCCTTAAGGATCAGCTCTACAGCGGTTTCGCCCGCGTCACCCAGTGCCAGCAGGGCAAGGTCGAATTCCCGGGCGGAAACCCCAACCTGAAGCCCTACCCCTTGGACGTGGCCAAGGCCAAGCAGCTTCTCGCGGACGCCGGCTACAAGGGGCAGAAGATTGAGATGATCGGCGAGCGCGGCCGCTGGCTCAAGGACGGCGAGCTCATCGAGGCCGTCGGGGCCATGGTGAAGGATATCGGGGTCAACGTCGACGTCAAGATCCTGGAGTTCTCGAAGTGGCTCGAAGTCTACTTTGACCTCGGCAACCCGACCGACCTGATCTTCGTCTCCAACAGCTTCGACCTTGGAGACCAGGACCGGCCCTTCAGCGGCTACATCGCCAGCACCGGCCGTTCCAGCACCTACCTCGACAACATCCCGGACCTGGATGCGAAGATCCTTGAACTCCGGTCCGAGATGGATATCCAGAAGCGGAACGCGGGCTACGCCGCCCTTTGGGAGCGGGCCTGCGACGACCCGCCGTGGATCTACCTCCTGAACCTCGACGACATCTACGGGGTCGACCCGAACCTCAATTTCGACCCCAGGCAGGATCAGAAGATCCTGGTTCAGGAAATCACCTGGAAGAAGTAGTTGACTCCAGGCCGGCGGTCTGTTGCCGACCGAAGGTCTGAGCAGAACAGGCAAGCAAGGCAGTTTCCGGTGTAAGGCCGGGTCCCGGGGCGGAAACACATCGCCCTGGGACCCGCGTCCGGCTCCCGGCGGCTGCGACCGGTGACGCGGGTACGCACCCCCAGGAGGTGCATTGGGTGCATCGTTACATCATCGGCCGCCTGCTTTTCGCCATCGTGGTCGTGCTGGCGGCCTCAGTCCTGGTCTGGCTCCTCACCCATTGGGTCGGGGATCCTGTCAAGCTCCTGTTGCCCCTGGATGCCTCCAGGGATCAGGTGGAACAGCTCCGCAGTTCCCTGGGTCTGGATCAGCCGCTATGGGTCCAGTTCAAAGCTTTTGCCGCCAAGGCTGTCCGAGGAGATTTCGGTGATTCACTCTGGCAGCGACGACCTGCCATGACCGTGGCTATGGAGCGCCTGCCCGCCACGATCAAGCTCGTGGGCGCCGCTTTCCTGGTCGCCGTGATCCTGGCGATCCCCTTGGGGGTGCTGGCCTCCATCAAGCCCGGGTCGGCTCTGGACCGGGTGACCTCGATCCTGGCGCTCCAGGGGGTCTGTATACCGGATTTCTGGCTGGGGCTGCTGATGATGATGCTTTTTTCGGTCAAGCTCGGATGGCTGCCCACTTCCGGGATCGGCGGGTTCAACTACCTGATCCTCCCCGCCTTAACCCTGTCCCTCCGGCCGATGGGCAGAATGGCCCAGATGGTCCGCTCCGCCATGCTCGACCAGCTCGGCGAGCAGTACGTCACCACGGCGAGGGCCAAGGGTGTTTCCGAGCTCAAGGTGGTTCTCGTCCACGCCCTCAAGAACGCGGCCATCTCCATCGTGACGATCGCCGGCTGGGAGCTGGGCAGGATGCTTGCCGGGTACACGGTGGTCGTGGAATGGCTCTTCACCTGGCCCGGCATCGGGATGCTGGTGATCCAGGCCATCGACAACTGGGATTTCCCCCTGTTGCAGGCCTCGGTGATCCTGATCGGTGTCACCGTCTCCATGGTGAACCTCTTTGTGGACCTTTCTTACTCGTTCTTCGATCCCCGGATCAGGGGTGAAGACTGATGACCGCCCTCAGCGGTGAACAGGGGGGATCAAAGTGGCGGTAGGGACCCTGGTCCGCCCGAGCAGGGCGAAATCCGCCCTGACCGGGATCCGCAACTTTTCCGCGGATAGGGTAACGCTGATTTTCATCGTCATTCTGGCAACCATTTTCCTGTCGGCCATCTTCGCAACGTGGATTGTTCCCGGTGATCCTTTCAAGGGCAACCTCCGGGATCGGCTCAAGCCGCCCGCCTGGTCAGAGAAAGGCGATTCGAAGTTTATGCTGGGCACCGATCCGCAAGGGCGCGATATCCTCAGCCGGCTGATCATGGGGGCTCGGGTTTCCTTGACCGTGGGGTTCGGGGTGGTCGCCATTGCCGGCCTTGTGGGGACCATCGCCGGCCTGGTGGCGGGCTTTTTCGGAGGCCGGGTCGACCAGGTGATCATGAGGATCCTGGACGTCCAGTTCGCCCTGCCGGGCATGCTGGTGGCCCTGACCATCGCCGGGGTTCTCGGACCCAACATGAAGAACCTGATGATCGCCCTTTCCGTGAACGGTTGGATGGTCTTCGCCAGGGTGATCAGGGGGATGGTTCTCTCGATCAAGAACCGTCCCTTTGTGGAAGCGGCATTGGCGGTGGGCTGCTCGCGCTGGCGGATCGTCTTCGTGCACATTTTCCCCCACACGCTGGCTTCCTTGAGCACCCTGGCGGTCATCGAGGTCGCCCGGATCATCCTGGCGGAGGCCAGCATGAGCTTCCTGGGTCTGGGCATCCAGCCTCCCGGGGCTTCCTGGGGGTTGATGCTGGGAGAAGGCCGGATGTACATCACCACCGCCTGGTGGCTCGTCACCTTCCCGGGGCTGGCAATCGCCATCACCATCCTGTCCCTGAATATGCTGGCGCTCCGGATGCGCAGCTACTCCGACCCGCTGCAGCGGAGGGCCATGAAGTTTTAGCAGGGTGAAGTCTTAACAGGGGGCAGTTACGTTTGGGGTGTGCGTTTGGCGTGCGATTGTTAAAATTAGTGACCAACGAGTAAGTGACTAACGAGCCGGGTCATGCGCCCGGCTCGTCTTTTTGCGCGGCGGCGGGCAACGCGGTGATCAGGGCGGCCCCCAGGAGGATCAGGCCCACCAGCATCATCCAGGCCAGCCGGTAGGATCCGGTGAGGTCGACGGCCGTTCCAAAAAGAGGCGGGATGGTGAAGGCTCCAATACCGCTGGTTACCCCCCCGAGGCCTACCGCGGTTCCGGCCATTCGCTTGGGCACCGCCTCCGCGCGCATGATCGTCAGGGTGCCGGACCAGCTATAGATCATGGTGCCGATGACGACCGCGATGCCCAGCAGGAGCGCGGGCGGTCCGCCCTTTGGGAAGAGGCCCAGGAAGAGCAGGCTCGCCGCTCCGATCCCTCCCATGAGGATGGTGGGGATCTTCCGATTGGCGGCGAAATACCGATCTCCGAGGAAGCCCCAGAGGAGCTGCCCGCCGACCCCCAGGAACTGGGCCACGGCCAGGGTCCCGGAGGCCGCCAGCAGGGTGTATCCCAGCACATTGTGGAGATAGAGGATGAAGTAGGTGCTGACCGTAACCTGGCTGCCGATGAAGATCAGGCCCGTCCCGCAGATGAGCAGGAGCCCGCGGTTGCGGAAGAGGGCCTTCATGTCGATCCCGCTTCGCTCGTGCCCGTTCCCGCTCCCGTTTTGAGTCTCCGGAACCTTCCGGCCCAGGATCTGGCCGGCCACGGCCCAGGCCACGGCTACAACCGCCACTAGGGCCACCGCCCAGCGCCAGCCCGCCCAGAGGGCCAGGGCGGGGAGGATGGCCGGGGCCGACGAGCGCCCCAGGGTGATCCCGGTCTTCATGGCGGCGATCGCGGTGCCCCTCTTGTTCCTGGAAAACCAGTACACAACGGCCTTGGAGGTGGCCGGGTTGATCGCCGCGCCCGCCATTCCGGCGATCAACACCATGATGTAAAGGATGGTGAAACTCCCGGTGCGGGTAGAGCCCAGAACCGCCGCGGCCATGACCACCTGGCCCAGGAAGAGCAGCCGGAGCCATCCCATGCGGTCGGAGAGCCAGCCGACTCCCAGGGAGGTGATGGCCATGCCGATCTGGGTCGCCCCCGCCACCAGCCCCACCGAACCCAGGGACAGGCCGAAATCTTCCTGGAAGAAGGGGGCCAGGACCTGATAGGCGGCCAGGGTGAAGGCCAGCACGAAGTTCGGCGGGATCACCAGCGTCAGGGCCCTGGCCGTGGAAGGTACTGTGGAAGGTGCTGAAGAGGGTGCGGAAACGCCAGGGGGGGCGGCCGATGGCGGAACCGGAGACGCCGGATGCTGGGTTTTCGATGGAGCCGGCAAGGTTGATCCCCCTCAAACAACTATGTCTCGTCTAAAAAGCATGCCTGTTTTAACAGCTTTGCCCGTTAAAAAAGCTATGCCCGCTCTCCGGCGGCGCGGCACTTAAAAGACGAATGCCCTGTCTGTAGCAGAAGCAAGCCGGGAGCGAGACAAGACGGCAGAGCTTTCGCTCCCGGATCGGGAATAACCTGCCCGGTTTTCCAGCCCGACTTTGAACCGTTCGGCGGAATCACCCGGCCAAATGCGTAAGATGCCCGGAGTGGCGGGGAACTTGGGCAGTTGCCGCTTATCGGCCTCTCCGGCTGATCCGGCAGCGGCCATGACTAGCCGGATGAGCCGGAATATAAACTAGGGGTATGGCTGGAAAAGCTACGCACTCGGTCAGGGGAATCCAGTGGTGGAAGGTTGCGGCCACCTACATCGGAACCGTGGTGGGGGCGGGTTTCGCCTCGGGCCAGGAGGTTCTGCAGTTCTTTGGTTTTTTCGGTCTGACGGGTTACGCAGGATTGGCGGTTGCCGCGGCCCTGTTCGTCTTCTTCGGCTACCTGGTCTTGGAACTGGGTTACCAGACCGGGGCCGTTTCCCATCTCAAGGTCGTCCGCCGGATCGGGGGGAGGTTCGTCGGCACTGCCCTCGACTGGCTGATCGTCTTCTTCCTGTTCGGTGCCCTCAGCGCCATGGCCGCGGGTTCGGGGGCGATCTTCCAGCAGCAGCTTGGGTTCCCATCCATTTTCGGCAGTCTCCTGATGGTCGCCTTCGCGGTATTGACGGTCCTGACCGGTCTCCGGGGGGTGATCTCCGCGATCAGCCTGGTGACTCCTTTTCTGCTGGCGGCGGTGCTGGGGTTGGGGATCTACACCCTGGTGACCATTCCTCCCAACCTCCAATCGGTCGAAATCGTCTCCGATCCAGCGAAGGCGCCGGTTCCCATCTGGCCCCTCTCGGCCCTGGTGTACGTTTCCTTCAACTTGGTCCTCTCGGTTTCAGTGCTGGCACCCCTGGGGGCGGCGGCGGACAAAGGAAGAGACCGGCGGCTGGGCGCCCTTTTCGGCGGGTTGGGCCTGGGTTTGGGGGCCATGGCCGTGCACACCGCCGTGTTGTCGGGTTTTCCCCGCTCGGCGGTGATGGACGTGCCCATGGGGGAGGTGGCCGCCAGGTTTGGCGCCGGGGTGGGCGTCATCTACTCGGTGGTGCTGCTGGCGGAGGTTTACACCACCGCGGTGGCCGATCTCTACGGTTTCACCGCGCGCTTTTTCGATCCCGGCAGCCGGCGTTTCAAGGCGGCGGTGATCGGGGTCGGCCTGGCCGCCCTGGGCGCGTCCCAGATCGGTTTCACGACCATCGTCCGGGTTGTTTACTCGGCGGTGGGATACGCCGGACTGGTCTTTCTGGGGGCTCTGGTCGTTGCTTTCATCCGCCGAAAACAGGGCCGCCCGGATTAGGCGGCCCTCCGCACACCGTACCTGTGACCATCGTCTGTCGTTCGTACCCATAGTCCTCGTACACGACCGATCTTACCTGTAAACGCTATATCCGTTAAAAGCTATATCCGTGGAACCGGAGGATCGAATCGGGTGTTAGTGGCGCCTGGGGTCATTGGCCGCGGGAGGGGTCGGTCTCGGATCCTCGAAATGACGTTCCCCCGCCGAGAGGTCGAAGTAGAGCTTGGAGTCCTCCGTCACCCCGAAATCGGCCGTCGATCCCTGGCCCTGCACCTTGTTCAGGGCCTCCCGGAACAGGGCGTTGTGCGCCTCTTCCCGGTTGAGCAGGAAATCGATGGTCTCCCGGACCCCCTTGTCGTTGATCTGCCGGTAGAGGTACTCGTAGACCACCTTCGCCCGCTGCTCGGCGGCGATGTTGGAGAGGATGTCGGCGGGGAGATCCCCGGTGGCGTTGATATAGGTCCCAGAGAAGGGATGCCCGGATGCGTCGGTCAGCATCGGCACCAGCCCGCCCAGTACGTGGGGTTCGATGCTCCCGCTGACGGCCTGCTCGGCCTGCAGGTCGTGTCCATGCAACATGTTGATGGTCGTGGCGACCATCTCCATGTGGCCCAGTTCTTCGGTTCCGATGTCCATGAAGAGGTCACGGATGGCCGGGTCTTTGACCCGGAAGCTCTGCGAGATGTACTGGAGGCCAGCTTTGAGCTCTCCGTTGGGCCCGCCGAGCTGCTCGTGAAGCATCGCGGCATACCGCGGGTTCGGTTTGTCAACCTTGACCGGGTGGAGAAGCTGTTTCTCATGCTTGAACAGGATGATCACTCCCCGGGGTCTAATTAACCTGGTACTTGATCCTCGTACTTGATCCTCGCACGCCGCAGCCCCCCGATGCCCCCTTCTGAGCATGAGCGTCGGGGTTTTATCGGCCGGCCTGACCAGGCTCCATAAAAATAGTGTCCGCCGTCTCTTCCTGACCTATACACCATCGCCGGAGACGCCTGTGAAAGATCGGTTGGACATCCGGCTTGGCCATAAGGTGAAACCTAATGGGTTGGGGGTTGGGAACTTGACCGAATCGGGCGAAGGTGATGCCTGGAAGGTAACAGCGAATCTTCTTTCACCGCCGGAGGCGGACCGGTACGACCAGCGGGATTATGTGAACCTTAGAGTCAAGTACCAGCCGGGGAGTCCGGCCCATGAGGACTACTACGCCCGGCGTCCCGAGTTGAAAGAGATCGATGATCTGATGCGCGAAGCCGGCCGGAAGGCCAGGGTGCGCCACGAACCCCGGGCGCGGGCCCTGGGATCGGCCTTTTTCGGGATGCGAGGTTTTCTGGCGGGGCGGGCGGATGGGGAGATTGCCGGCGGCACGCCGGTAGACCTCGGCTCACCCGAAGAGGCCGCCGCCCACGTCAAGGCTGTGGCCAGGTACCTGGGGGCGGACCTGGTAGGGATCGCCAAGCTGGATCCCAGGTGGGTCTACAGCCGCCAGGGACGGCCGCCTGATAAGTACGGCCGGCGGATTGAGCTGGGGCACCGCTACGCCGTCGTCATGGCCGTGGAGCGGGACTACGTCCTGATCAGGACCGCCCCGGCCGTCGCCTGCAACATCACCACCGGAAAGGGATACGCGGAAGAGGCCTACCTGTCGGTGCTGCTGGCAGACTATCTCCGGAGGCTGGGTTATGAGGCGCGGGGGCACCCGGCCGACGACGAACAGGTGATCAAGATCCCCGTAGCCGTTGACGCCGGGCTTGGAGAATTGAGCCGGATGGGTCTGCTCGTCACCCGGGAGTTCGGCGCCCGCCTGGCCCTGGCCCTGGCGACCACCGATCTCGAACTGGCCTGTGACGATCCGGTGAACCTGGGAGTGGACGAGTTCTGCCGGATATGTATGAAGTGCGTCCATAGCTGCCCGGGTCGGGCCGTACCCGAAGGGGAAAAGACGATCATCCGGGGGATCGAGAAGTGGGCGGTGGACCCCGAGGCCTGCCGGATGGTCTGGCAGAAGAACGGGGAGGTCTCCTGCGCCGTCTGCGTCGCCGTCTGTCCCTGGAACAAGCCCCGAAACCGGTTTCACTACTTGAATGCGGTTCTGGCGGGAAAGTCCGGACTGTTCCGCCGCCTGCTGCTGGCGGCGGACGACGTCTTTTACGGCCGGAGATTCAAGAAGGGGCGGCCGTATTCCTGGCTCGCCCCTCGGGAATGACCTTCACCTTTAAAACCTTCTATATCGCCTCTATTGTCTTGTCTTTTCGCGTGTCTTGTCTTTTCGCGGCGCCGCGCGATCCGGCAGCACCCTGATTCGCACTTTTCCCGCTCTACTTGTCTCCGGAGTCCAGGGATACCGGGATCATCACCTGGTGCCGGGCCGAGCCGTTCTCGGCGTTTTCGGCGTACAGGATCAGGTGGCCGTACGGGTTGGTCGGCTTGCGGTACGGGAGATCGATCCGGAACCGGCCCCATTCCGGCGCGGCGTTGTCGGCGGTGGTGAAGGTCTCGGCCAGGACGTCGTGCCCGTCCTCGAGCCTGATCTGGACGGTGGCTTCGTAGACCCGCGCCCATCCTTCAATCCGGAGGGGGTTCCCCACCGGGGCGAGGGCTTCCGGGGTCTCCACGATGATCGCCCCGTTGGCCGGGGGGAACTCGGTGGCGTTGACGAAGCCCGGATCCCCTTCCACCTCGAAGACGATCTCTTTTCCGGGTGCCGCGGGGATCCGGCCGAGGGCGTAGGGATAGGTGATCACCTGGGCCACCATGTCACCCGGCCCCGGCCGGCGCAGGCGCACCGAAACCCTGATCTTGGAACCGTCTTCCCGCACGCCGGCGAAGTTTACCGTGTAGCCGGCGGTGGGCTGCTCGCCCCAGGCCGCCAGGAGGTACGTATGGCTCCCCTCGGTCACGGCGTAGGTTCCCCGGATCCGGGAGTTCTGGGCGGCCCATAGGTCGTAGGGCTTGGGGAGATTCTCCGGGGTGACGGGCTCGGGCTCGACGCCCTTCACGGGAGCACTCCCCCCGGTACCGCCGCTCCCCCCGGCCGGATCTCCGGATGGTTTCTGACCGGTGTCGCCTGCCGGGTCTTTCGACGGGCCCTTGGCGGTGTCGCCGGCCGGCGGCGTCGCCGCCCGATCCTTGCCGAACAGGCCGCAGCCCGGGGCCAGAAGCAAGGAGGCCAGGAGGATGAAGGCCGTCGCCAGGATCACCCGGTTTCCGCGGCCCCGATTTCTCCCACCCGCGGGGGTGGCGGTTCTCCTTAGGTAAATCAGTCCGGTCATAGCAGATCTCCTCCGTCCAGTGTCGCTTTCAGACTGTTTTCATATATGATCCCGTAAGATCCCACATCTCCGACTTCTGCTCCTTGCTCGCCTTTCATCGGCTCTTGTATTGATCATGTATTGATTTTCAACTATTACTTTTGACGCTGCAAATCGTTCAGGGTTCCCCAGCCGAAACAGAGACCCTCAAAGGTATCAACAAGGCGCAAGTTCCCTGGGCATGGTCACAAAATAGAGGCGGAACGGAAACATGAGACTGCACGGGAAATGAGGCCGAACTGGGAGAGAAATTACACCCGGAAAGCGTCCCTGCGCCGGAACTCCCGGCTGACCAGGCAGGCGGCCGCCTGGCGGCCGCCGGGGTCGAGGAAGGTGATCACGATCGTGTCCCTGTACATGCGACCGGTCGGGACCGTGAACAGCCGGTAGCCCTCCCCGGGAACCATGGGGAAGTAGAGCATAAACTCCCGGTAATATCCCGTCCGGGGGGTCAACCCTCGGGTCAGAACGGCCAACTCGCGCCGGAAGTCCACAGGGGGCGATTCGTGCGCCGATGCGAAGCCCAACCGCCCGAGGCCCGCCGCCAGCCCTTTGGGGGAAGCGAAGGCCCAGACGGCCTCCCTATTGCCCGCGGGGGCCTTCTTTTCGAAAATCTCCCGGGGACGGAGCGGGATGTACTGGACGGGAGGGTGGGGGAGCAGGCTGAGGAACCAGCGGTCACCCCGTTCGCCTTGTTCGCGATCTCGGAGAAGCGCTTTCCCGGCCTTCAAGGTTACGTCCACGTTGAGTCCACCACCTTCAACTCGTGCCTGTGCAGAAGGTCGAGTTACCATAACTCTTTCCAGCATATGTCCGGACCTTCGGGGTGTTCCACGCGAACCCGTCCCGGTCAGCGGCGGAAGAAGGAGGAGAGGGCTTCCTTGGCGCCGGCGAGGATCCGGTAACCGGAGGTGGGATGGTCGGGAAGAATCAGGGCCAGGCCAAGGAGCAGGCCGAGGCCCGTCAGGAGGCTGAAGAGGGCCACCTCCCGCCACCGGCGCTCCCGGATCAAGGGGAGCAGGTCAAGGGCGGCGAGGAGGGCGGCGACGAAGAGCAGGCCGGCAATCCTGGCGGTGGGCATTGGCTCACTCCCCCTCGTGGTGCACCCTGGCCGGGTGCGTGATGGAACCGGAACTGATCACCGTGGCGCTGACCTTGATCCGCACCGGAAGGAGAGGCCACTCCTCGCCCCAGCGGGGCGCGAGCTGGATAAAAGCCTTCGGATCGGAGCGGTAAAGGGCCAACCCGAAGCCGAAGATGTCCGCCCCGAGCCCTCCCGCCCTTTCCAGGGCGGCTTCGAGATCCGCTTGCACCTTTTGCTCGAGAAGCTCCGATACCTGTTCCATCATCCCGGGCTCGTCCAGCGGCGCCGGGCAGGCGACCTGGAAGATCTTCGCCACGATCCGCGGCTGCAGGATCAACTCGGGGCCGCCCGGGGTCATCTCGGCCGCCACCGAGCCCCGGGATCGCGTGACCACAAC
>JACPQU010000191.1 GCA_016190305.1 Bacillota bacterium | reverse complement strand
GCCGTCGCCTGGAACAAGGCCCTCATCCAGGCCGCCCGCTGGGCCAACTCCAACAAGCAGGCGGTCATCGAGTTCGGCCAGACCAAGGTGCCCGGGATCACCGCCGACAAGGCCTGGGGCCTTTACGACTACTACATCAAGCTCGGAATGTGGCCGGTGAACGGCGGGATGTCCAAGGAACTGGTTTACGGCGACCACGAGCTGTGGGCCAAGTCCAAGGATATGGCGCCGATGCCCTACGAGAAATGGGGCACCAACGAGTTCCAGGACAAGGCCCTGGCGGAGATCGGCAAGCAGTAGCGAGAAATGACCTCCGTACGGGTTAAACAACAGTGCGAACAAGGCTATGGAAACCGGCAGGGCAGGCAGTAGGGAGCGGTATCGACAGGATCAATTAGAAGGGGCGGGAAGCCTTTCGGCTTCCCGCCCCTTGATTTTCTACCCAGAGTAGTGATTAACTCCAGCCATCACCCCGGCGGTGACCCTTGCCGGCCTGGGGACGTCCTGTTGCCCGTTCAGTCGTGAATGGCGCAGTGGGCGAACAGCTCATCGAGGGGCAGGGGCTTGCTCGTGAAGCCCTGCTCCACTGAAAATCTCTGCATCGCCTCCAGGATCCTGCGGTTCTCCCTGAGGCCGTATGGATTGAGGTCGTTGCCGAGAAGAGCCCTGGCCTCCTGCAGGTGCAGGGTATACCATGGCAGGTCGTACTTGGATGAGGAGATCCGGTCGAGCTCCCGGTAGTAGTGCTCCTTGGCCTCGACGAAGGCCTTGAAGAGGGCCTGGGCGACCCAGGGATGCCGGTCGTAGACGTCCCTGCGGATGACCACCGTATGCATGATCGGGTAAAAACCGGTCTTCTGGTAGTACGCCTTCTCCACCTCCCGGTGGTTTTCAAACAGCCGTTTCACCGGGGCGTCGGGCCCTTTCATCAAGCGGGCCGGCACCCGGGGTGAGAGCAGGGCCTCGATCTTTCCAGCCTCCATCCACTCCTCCAGGGTCTCATCCTCGGGGATGGACTGCACGTTCCCCGGCAGCGGGATGTCCAGCCGCTCCTTCCTTCCGGCGATCTGCTGGCCGCCGGTGTACCAGTTCAGGTCCGAAGCGTCGACCCTGTACTCGTGTTTGAGGATTGCCCGGATCCAGAGGAGGGCGGTGAGCTGGTACTCCGGGCTTCCCACCTTCCGCCCCTTGAGATCCTCCGGCCGCTCGATCCCGGCGTCCTTCCGCACGAACATGTAGGAGTGGCGGAAGCTCCGAGAGGGGAAAATCGGAATCGCGATGAAGGGCTCGCCCTGTTCACGCGCGATCAGGTAGGAGGACATGGAGAACTCGGAGACTTCGAACTGCTTGAAGCGCCCCATGCGCCAGAAACATTCGGGCGGGGGCAGGGTAATGCAGTTTAGATCGATCCCCTCGGGCTTAACAGTTCCGTCCGTCAACGCTCGTGTACGCTCGTAGTCCCCGCAGGCCATGGTCAACGCCAACCTGGTCAACAGCCGAGGCCCCCTTCCGCGGCCGTTCCTTGTCGTTTCTTGTGGTCCGGCCGCCTTCCGATTCAAGTACAGGTGACGGCAGGTAATAGTAGCAAGAAACAAGCCGCAGCCGGGCCATCCGAAAGACTGAAATTGAAAGCTGTGCGGTCATTTTAGTTGATCGCTTGCCTGTTTGACCGCTTGACCGCTCTTCGTTCTAGGACAGTTCTTCAATATTGTTTATAATCCAGATCCCCCCATCGCTCTGGCGCACCGGCTGCCGCAGCTCGAGGCGGTAGCTTTTTCCGTCTGCGGTGGTTTCCAGGATGACCACTCCGTCTTTGCGGGAAAGCTCCTGGTACACCGTATCCAGGGTGAACCTGAGCATCCGGCCGTCGCGCCGGGCGACCTCCATCGGGTCTTTCCGCCAGGTCTCGACCCCATCGTCCGCCCGCTGCTGGAGCCATTGCACCCGCTGCTCGTCGATGAAGATCGGGTAAGCCAGGATCGGCCCGCGCCCGATGGGCTCCTCCAGGATCACGTGGCCGCCGACGGTATCCGAGGCCTTACCCTCGATGAGGATCTGCACCTTCTCGATCCCCTGGAGCTCGACCATGCTGTTGACGATGGAGTTGATGACCATGGACTCGCCCGCCGTTCCTCCGACCATGAACCTCGAAAGGTTGACATAGGCGATCCCGTTGTTGACCTCCAGGGACAGCAGGCGGGTGCCCTTTGGTATCGGGCTGGTGAGATAGGGATCCCGGGGCCCGGCCAGGATCTCCTCCATGACCGCCTCCGGCAGGGTCTTTGAGCCCGTCAGGCTGACCTCCCGCTCCTCCGGGACTACGAACTGGGCCTGGAAGTCGGCGAAATAGAGGGTGACCGTTTTTTGATCAGCCGCCGGCTTCGGGACGATCTCGGGGGTCTCGCCGGCCGGGGGGTTGGTCCGGGGCCCCGCCGGGGCGGTTCCGGATGCGGGTGAGGGACCTGTCGCCGTCCCGCCGCCGGTCGCCTTTCCCGCCGGCTGAACCCCCATACCGGGCGCCGGGGCCGGGGCCCCCTGGCCCGGCGTTTCCTTGGCCTTTTGGGGCCGCTCCGCGGGAGACCCGAAAAGCCAGCCGCAGCCGGCGGCCGTCGCCACCAGCAAACCGGCGAACCCCAGGCAAAGCAACATCCTCCAGGTTGACAACCTGCTATTTTTCACCTTTGCGACCTCCCGTCTCTGACTGACAACCTGATCATAAGAACCAGGTGTTACGTCAATTGCCGCAATTTGTTACAAGATTATTAAATATCGGGAGATGGACGGTAAAAATCGATCCGCCGGGAGAACTATCGGCCGTGATCGTTCCGCCATGCCGCTCCACGTGGGCCCTGGCGATGCTGAGTCCCAGGCCGAACCCCCCGGACGCCCGGGACCGCGCCCGATCCACCCGGTAGAAGCGCTCAAAGAGGTGGGGCAGGGCCTCCGGGGGGATCCCATGCCCGTGGTCGCGGACCGTCACCGCTGCCATGCCGCCTTCAACCAGGGTGCGGACCTCCACCCGGCCCCCCCCCGGTGAGTACTTGACCGCGTTGTCCAGGATGTTCCGGAAGACGCTCTCCAGGGCATCCTCCTCGAAAGATACCTGGATCCCGGCAGGCATCTCGAGGTCTATGACAATCCCACGGCCCCGGGCCAGCGGGAGGAGCTGGGAGGCCGCCCTCCTCACCGCCCACCCCAGATCAAGGGGCTGGGCCGGGGCCTGAGTCGGGGAACGGTCAGGAGAATGGGCTGAGGGCCGGGCCGGGCCGGCCGGCATCGGAACCCCCATCGCCTCGGCAGCGTCGATCCTGGCCAACTCCAGCAACTGATCGACCAGCCGGGAGAGCCGCGAGGTTTCCTCCTGGATCCCGTGGAGATCTTCTTCGACTTCCACCCCCGGCTGATCAACCCCGCTGCGGGCCAGGAGCGAACCAGCCAGGACCTGGAGAGAACTCAAGGGGGTCCTCATCTCGTGCGACGCGTCAGCCACGAACCGTCTCCGGGAAGCGTCGGACTGCTGCAGACGCTCACCCATGTTATTGAAGGCTTCCGCCAGGACCCCGATCTCCCCGGAGCCACCGGCCTCGACGCGGCTTCCCAGGTCACCCGCGGCCATCCGCCGGACCGCGGCGGTCAGCCTACGCAGCGGACCTGCCAGCCGCCCAGCCAGCCAAAGGCTGAGGATGATCGCCAAGGCACCGCTGAGGGCAACGGCCTCGGCGATCCGCCGGGTCAGGCCCGCCAGGAAACCGACCGCCTCGTCCATTGGATAGGAAGCCAGGAGGACACCGCGCAGCGTCTGCCCCCGCACCACGGGGACGGCGGCATACATAGCCCACTCGCCCCCGGAAAGCCGCTGTAGCCGGGCGGACTCCCTGCCTTCCAGCGCCTGGAGGACTTCCGGGTGGGCGAGTCTCCTGCCCTCGAACTCCCCGAGGGAGTCCACCTGGACGACCCCGGCGGGATTCAGCAGGAGGAGCCTGGCCCCGAATCGCCGGCTCAGTTCCTCTACCGGGAGAACCGCACGCCGCGGGTCGGCCGGCGCATCCGCAGCCAACTGGTCCGCGATGATCCGGGCCTGGGTCAGCTTGCTCATCTGGTGGGCCTGCAGATACTCCGCACGAAAGGAATGGTAGAGCGCGGCGCCGAGCAGGCCGGTCGCCAGGAGGATCAGCAAAAGGTAGGTCGCGGTGAGCCTGAACCGGAGGCCCGGGTTCATTCGCTTCATCCTTCCATCGCCTCCAGGGCCCGCTGGTCCAGGAAATAACCCTGGCCCCAGCGGGTCAAGAAGATGCGGGGGACGGCCGGATCAAGCTCCAGCTTGGATCGAAGACGGCTGATATGAACGTCCACGGTCCGCAGGCTGCCGTAATAGTCCATCCCCCAGACCCGCTCCAGCAGTTCCTCCCGGCTGAAGATCCGGCCGGGGTACCCGGCCATGAGATTCAGGAGGGCGGCTTCCTTGACAGTCAGGGGGATCTCGTGGCCTCCTTGAAGGCCTCCGGTGTCGCCACCGCCCGCTTCATCGAAAAGACGCATCGTCTCCGGGTCGAAGATCAAGCGCCGATCGATGAGTACCCTTCCCCGGGGACGGGATTCCCCTTCGAACTTGACCCGCCGGAGAAGAGCCCTGATCCTGGCCAGCAGTTCTCTGAAGTTGAAGGGCTTGGTCAGGTAGTCGTCGGCGCCGACCTCCAGGCCCAGGATCTTGTCGATATCGTCATCCCTGGCGGTCAGCATGATGATCGGGATCAGGGAGGAAGCACGGACCCGCCGGCAGACCTCCATGCCGTCCATCAGGGGGAGCATCAGGTCCAGGAGGATGAGGTCGAATTTCCCCCCCGTGGCCTGGCGGCACCCCTCAACCCCGTCATAGGCCAGGCACACCTCGTGGCCGGCCTGTTCAAGCTGGCTCCGCAGCCCGCGGGCGAAGGAAGGCTCGTCATCAACCAGGAGGATCCTGGCCATCTGCTCACCACCCCGTTGATCCCGTCTGAAAAAGCCCCCGCAATAAGCTGAAAAAACCTTATAGACGGCTCCAAGACACCCGTTCTTCCATATCACAGCGATCACAGCGCTGAACCAAATAACAGGGCTGATCCAACGGTTATTAAACGAAACTGGCAATCAACCCGGATCATTAATCCATTGATCGGATCATTGAACAGCGGCCGGATCATTAATCAGCTTAGATCATCGCGGGAACTTGCACAAATGATCCGGCCGGGTTCAATACCCGGTTTGACTGAGGAAAACGGTGCGGGCGGATCAACTCAGGGGGTCGGCGGAACGAAGGGGGAGGCCGCAGGGACGCAGCGGGCGGACAGGTTGAAAAGCAAAAAACCGAGCAGGATCAGGAGGTGCTGGGAGTTGCTCTGGATCAGGTAGCCGGCACCGAGGACGTAGAGGATCCCGAAACCGATCAACCTTGACCAGAGGCGGCTTTCACGCCCAGCGTCCAGGAGCATGAGGACAGTGTAGGTGGAAGCGGCGAAAGCGGCGGCATACAGGGGCCAGGGAAGAAACAGGGAGAGCCCCACGCTCCACATGGCGAGGATCCCGAACATCTCCGGAGCGGCCAGGACGCCGGCGGCGGTCGCGGCGGCGCCGGCTAAGGCGAGCAGGGCCCTGGTGGGGCGCCAGAGCTTGATCGAAGGGCCTTTGGCCGCGGATGAACCGCCCCTCACCGCCTGCACCGCTCCCCAGAGAAGGGCGAGGGCGGCCAGGATGGTCACCAGTTCCCCGGCGCGAAACAGGCGGGTCGCGGTTTCAGCGGCGGACTCCCACCCCAGGAGATCGTTCTGGCCGATCACGTAAAGGTAAGCCAGAAGGACCCCGGCGGTGACCAAGCCCAACCCAGGGAGGAACGGTTGCAGGGCCCCGCTTTTTCTGCCAACACCGGAGACTTCGAAATAGGTGAGGAGGACGGCGGCCAGCACCAGGAGGTCGAGAACCAAAGACACTGCCGGGGAGGCCGTGAAAGAAACCGGCAACAAGGCCGAACCCCCGGCCAGCAGAAGCGCCGGAAGGGCCATGACGGCTCCCGCTCTCCCCAACCGGCTCCGGGGAAACGCTGTCAGGAGGAGATAAACTACGTAAACCCCCAGGGCAAGGGAAAGCACGAACACCAGGTTGAGGGCGACCCTTCCTGCCGCTGACAGGTAATTGTAAACCGTCAGCACGATCTCATCCTTCGGGATGAAGACCCCGATCCTGGAGAAAAGCCGGAAAAGGACGATCTCGACGAGCAGAGCCCCGGCCAGCCAGACCAGGGCTCGATCCATTGACTTCATCCTCGATCCCGGGCCGCTCAATCCCGGGCCGCGGCCGGTACGCCGGAAGGACGCTGCTTGAACCCGGCCACCATCAGGACGAACACCCCGAACAACGCCAGCGTCAGCAGGATGATGGACGGCGAGATCGGGATCCCCCGTTCGGGCCCCAGCTCCAGGGGCGCCCAGGAAGTGGCCAGCTTCTTTCCGTCCCGGTGCTGAGCGGCTCCGTCCCACACGGCGAAAGCCACCTGAAGCACCTTTCCCTCTTCCAGAGGCACATCGTCAGCCGACGCATCCCGGTGCAGGCGCTGGAAAACCACCGCCCACCGGTCGTTGCCCCAGGTGCTGCCGGAGTTCACGTTTTGAACCGGGTGAGTGGTGACACTGCCGGGTCCCCCGCCGACCAGGTGCTCCACGGGTGACCCATTCTGTCCCGTCGCCCGGACGTTGCCCACGGTCGCCGCCGGATTGTCAAAAAGGGGATCTCCGCCCATCGGATAGTTATCGACGTGCAGGTTCGGAAACACCTTTTCCGGATCCCGGGATCCGTGTTCCCGCTCGGCCACCCAGTGCCAGAGGTGGGTCACCTTGTCGCCCTGACCCATGCACACCGAGAGATCGCCGGTGTACTCGGTGAGCTGGATGGCGGCGGCATCGGAAAACGATTCCGGCCCATAAGTGTACTGGTCCCGGGTCGCGTCATCCCATTCCATCCGGATGGCCACTCCGTCCCGGTTGCGGACGGCCCGGGCCGTGACGTCCCTGGCGGTGGTGGGCAGGGTGCCGACCGCGCTGAGGGGAATCCGCACCGGCCTGGCCTCAGTCCAGGCCGGGTCGGCCGTATCCTTGGGAAGGTCGCCCTCGATGAAGGCGGCCTGCAGGCTGACCCCTCCGATGGCATTGCCCACATTGACCTCCAGAAGGAACAGTCCCAGGGCCAGCAACAGGGCCAACCATGGAATAACTCTGGTGCTTAGACGGCGCGTCACTGGTCAAATCCCTCCACGGCCGGCCGGGATTCAAAGGAAGGCCCGGGTGATCCCCATGCGTCTTCGCTTTGAGGCGGGTTTACCGGTTCCGGAACCACACCAAGGGCCGCCATTTCATAATCAACATAGGCTGAAGTCAAGCGGCTGAGACTGCAGTAAAAGGGGAACAGGGTCTTGCGCCCGATCTGCCCGCTGAAGGGGCCGACCCACCTTCCCAGGTGGGAAGCCAGAAAAGACTGCTGAGCATCCCGGCAGACCGCCGCCTGTTCAGCCTCTCCCTTGTCCAGGGCCTGCGACTCTTTCATCGCCAGGAATCCCATGAACTCCAGCTCCGAGACGAGGTGGTCCACCCGTTCGGTCCCCTCGCCCACCGCGACCCCGAAGGCCCGGTAAAATCCGGCCACGTCGGCCATCTCCTGGGTCTGTTGAAAGACGTGGGAAGCGGTGTAGGCCGTCTCGTAAGCCTGGCACCCGGTCGCCGGGAAACCGCCGAAGAGACGGGTGTGCTCGACACACCAATCCTCCAGCGGACGAGCGAGAGCCTCCTGGAGGGCCTCTTCCAGGGATTCCAGTTCTTTAACGAATCCCCGCTCGACGGCGAGTTGCCGCATCCTTCCCAAATGAACGCCCCGGAGGCCGTCCAGGAGGGCGGCGGAGGGGTAGGCCCAGCATGCGGCCAGGTCTACATAGAGGATTCCCCGCCGAGCCGCCTCTTCAGGGGCCCGAAAACCGGAAAGCGGTTTTTCCGCCAGGCTGTTCACCCCCTAGCTGATGTTCATCCGGCCTTCGGGCCGAACGATGACTTCCTCATTGATCTTCACCCGGAGGATCTCCCGGCGGTTCTCGTCAAATCCGACCACCCTCACCCCATCGAAATCGTAGCTGTGGATGATCCGGTCAGTGGCCCCGAAGAGCTGGAGGATCGCCAGCAGTTCCGGCGACGGGTTGCTGTACTTGGCGATGGCCGCCTCGGCACCGGGGCCGAACATCTGCGTCAGAAACTCCCTGGGGACCCAGCGGGGCGGAATATAGTAGACGTTCGGCTCCGTGCCGAATTGCGGGTACAGGGGAAGGGCCACCTTCTCCTTCCGGACCAGGTAATGGATAGGACTCTTCTCGTCGTCCACCCACCCCTGCAGCCGGATCTTCCCGATGCAGGCGGCGATGCACCTGGTGACCTGGCCCTCTTCCACTCTCGGATAGCATGCCACGCACTTCTCGGTGGTGGTGGATGTGCCGCGGAACATGGTCTTCTTGTACGGACAGGCCTTGTTGCAGTACCGGTAGCCGCGGCACCGGCTCTGATCCACCAGGACGATGCCGTCCTCCGGACGCTTGTAAATGGCCTTCCTGGGGCAAGCCGCCAAGCAGGCCGGATAGGTGCAGTGGTTGCAGATCCGCTGCAGGTAGAAAAACCAGGTGTCGTGGACCGGGAGGGCGGCGCCCTTCTGCCACGGAACCGAAGTATCTTCGTGGATGTTGGGAAAGCGCCACTCGCTCAGATCCGGCAGGTGACCGTTGGGTTCGCTGGGGGGCGCGCTTTCGAAGATGGTCTGGCCTTGGTAGATCTCCCCGTTCCAGGCCTGGGGGCCCAGGATCTCCAGCAGTTTCACGTCCCAGTTCTGGGGGTACCCGCCATAGGGCTTGGTCTCAACGTTGTTCCACCACATCTGCTCCTGCCCGCGACTGAAGGTCCAGGTGCTCTTGCAGGCCATGGTGCAGGTTTGACATCCCAGGCAGCGGTTGATGTTGAACACCGCCGAGAACTGGCGTTTCGGCCTGCTTTCGTCATATGGATACCGCATCGGGCGGCCCAATTGCCAGTTGAATACTTCAGGCACCTTCACCCGTCCCCCTTAGACGTACTTCGCCTTATTCAACCTGTGCGGCGTTCATCATGCCTTGACGAAGCCGCCATCCAGGTACGTTTTCATCACCGGGTTTTCGTTACCCGGGGAAAAACCGCTCTTGGAGGGCTCCCAGACACCCTTCCCGTCGCGGCCGCCGGCCTCGGCCCTGGTGATCCGCACCAGGGTCTCCTTGGGGCAGGTATTGGGAGCGTGGACGTCCGTCTCGTAACCGATCCCGATCTCCTGACCCATATAGCCCTTGCGGGCCATACTGTCGGTCATGTGGGTGGGCTGCAGCCATGCCCGGGTGCAGCTTTGATGCGATCCGGTCCGGGTATGGGCCATGTAGCCGGTGTCCGACTGGGCCATCCCGTCCGGACGGTCTTTTTGCCCCTTCACCGTCTTGGGGGAAGCGATCCAGATGGCGTGCTTCATCATGGTCACTCCCCGCGGATAAGACGGGTTATAGTGGACGCGGACCTTGAGCCGGGCGACCTCGTAGTAGGGATCGCTCTCCTTCCAGCCTTCGTACGGCCGGTCGGCGGGGTTGGCGTCCAGCCAAACGTAATCCCCGTCGTTGACCCCCAGTCCCTTGGCGTCGTCCGGGTTGACGTGGAGCTGAGCCTCACCGACGTTGGGGCTCCGGGAATCGCTCCGGTAGGGATCGCCGAAGCTGGAATCCCAGATCACGTTCCAGTCGGTCATTCCCCAGGAGGAGTGGACCCGGTGCCGCGACTTCGGGGTCAGGAAATAGAAGCGGTAACCCTGCTCCCAGAGGGGGTTTTTGGTATTCTTGGCCTCTTTCCAGCTCATCTTGACGTTGCGGACCGACCGCTCGTCGGGATCGATGGAATCCAGGGGGATTCCGAAGTCATTGGGCCGGATTATGGGGTGGCTGGCCACGATCACGTTGGGCAGATAGGGGGTGGCCTCCACCGGTTCCCGGTGGACGATCAGGTTTTCCCCGTGCTCGATGAACTCGGGCTCGTCCTTGTAAAGCTCCATCCGTCCCGTCTTGGTGTAGAAGGGCTTCGACTCGTTGATCTGCTCCCAGGCGAAAATCCGCGGGTAGGTACGAAACATCATGAGCCAGTCCCGGTTGGACTCCAACAGTTCGTTGGCGTCGTAGCCCTCCGTGGTTTC
>JACPQU010000196.1 GCA_016190305.1 Bacillota bacterium | reverse complement strand
GTGTCGATTACTCGTTCACCCTGGAAAACTTCCGTTACGGTCTCGAAGTAGGCAGCAAGGCGATCATGGATACGACCCGCCTGGCCCTTCTGGCAGGCCCCATCACCGGTCTGTTCGGGATGATCGTCGCTTTCCTGGTGGTGCGGGGAAGGTTCAGGGGCAAGAGCGCCCTGGAGTTTTCCGCCATGCTGCCCATGGCGGTGCCCGGCACGGTCATCGGGGTGGCCTATGTCCTGACCTTCAACACGCCTCCGCTGATCTTGACCGGGACGGCCTGGATCCTGCTCTTCGCTTTCATTTTCCGGACCATGCCCGTGGGCATCAGGTCTGGAGTGGCGGCCCTGCACCAGATCGATCCGGCCATCGAGGAGGCCTCCACCAATTTGGGGGCTGGAACCCTGAGGACCTTCACCGGTATCGTTCTCCCGTTGATCCGCCCGGCTTTCTTCGCCGGATTGATCTGGTCCTTCGCCAAGTCGATGACGACATTGAGCGCCATCGTCTTCTTAGTGTCGGCAAGGTACAACGTCCTTACCGCGGCGGTGATGAATCAGGTCGAACTGGGCCGTTTCGGACCGGCCTCCGCTCTATGCACCATCTTGATCGGCATCGTACTGGCCTTCATGGCCGCAGCCCAGGTGATCCTGCGCCGCCTGGGGGTTAAGACAGAGATTAGCGGCGCCTGACCGTCGAAAGCGAGGTAGTTTTCATGAGCCAGACTCAACGTGAGTCCCGGGTGAGCAATGCACCCAAGGACGTCAGAGTCTTTAACTTGACCAAGGTTTATCATGGCGCCGCAGGACGCAACGTGGCTGCGGTGAACGATGTCAGCCTCGATATCGCTCCCGGGACGCTGGTTACGCTTCTTGGGCCTTCCGGTTGTGGAAAAACCACGGTTCTCCGTATGATCGCCGGTTTTGAGACACCCACCAGCGGCAGCATCCACATCGGCGACCGGATGGTGAACAATGTGCCTCCCAACCGCCGGGACCTGGCCATGGTCTTCCAGAGCTATGCCCTGTTCCCGCATATGAGTGTATTTGAGAACGTCGCTTACGGATTGCGGATGCGCAGACTTCCCCAGTCCGAGGTGCAGCGGCGGGTCTGGGCGATGATGGAGATGATGCACCTGGAGGGCTGTGAAGAACGAGCTCCCAACCAGTTGAGCGGTGGCCAGCAGCAGCGTGTCGCCTTGGCACGTGCCCTGGTCGTCGAGCCCTCGGTGCTCCTTCTCGATGAGCCGCTGTCCAACCTGGATGCGAAGTTGAGGATCTACATGCGTGATGAAATCCGAAGCCTCCAGCAGCGGCTTGGCATTACCGCCATCTATGTCACCCACGATCAGCAGGAGGCCCTGAGCCTGAGCGATCGGGTCGTGGTAATCAATCGTGGCCGCGTGGAACAGGTAGGGACGCCACAGGAGATTTATCAACGGCCGAATACGGAGTTTGTGGCCACCTTCGTTGGAACGGCGAATTTTCTACAGGGCAGTGTGCTTGCACAACACGGTGAGGAAGTGGCTGTGCGGGTGATGGATCAACACTTGACAGTACCGTCGGAACATCGCTGGCAGCTGGGTGAACCGGTCATGTTACTGGTTCGCCCGGAAGCCATTCATCTGGGCCGGGAGGACGAGACCTTCACCGGGATCGTCCGTCGGGTTTCTTTTCTAGGTGCTTCGGTTGAGTACCAGGTCGAAGTGGGAGGGAACCTGCTTAACGCGGTAGAGCCTGCACAGGTATCCACGCCGCTTTACTCGGTGGAGGACCGGGTTTCGCTGAACCTGGAGCATTCCAGTCTCCATCTTCTCCCTGCTTCGGATCACAATGCGGCGTTTGAGCCCGCCACGCTCTTACGGCCGGCGGTCGGATAGGCGGTTTGGGCCCGATTGCGAAATGGTGGCGGCAACTCCAGTACGCATTTATTTGCCTTGCTAGATGTAAATTCCGTCTATGCTTAATCGATGGACACCCTTGCCAGCGGTGCAAGCCTGTGTTAATATGGGCGCTAAAAGAGTGTTCTGGGAGAGACACTCTCCGCATGCGATTCCTGGAACATTTCACCGTTTCACGAACTTGGCGATGAGGGAACACCCTTGGAGTTTCCGTCCCAGCGAGCCGGTGGTGGGTGCAAACCGGTCGGGATTCCGCAGGGTTCCTTTCCGGAGCAGCGGGCTGAAAACCTCCGTTTGACGTGAGTAAGCCTTGCCGGGTCGGCCCGATATAGCCTTGCAAAGCGGGTTCAGCGGCTTCAAGCCGGAACCAAGCGGGGTGGCACCGCGGGAGCAGGCCTCCCGTCCCCATATGGAGGACGGGAGGCTTATCTTTTTTATCAAGTGGTTTTTCCAAGGCTCTAGTTTAGTGGACGCTCAAAGTGATTTTCCGAGGGGGCCATCGATTTAATGCGCGTGATCGTGTCCGAGCCAATCTCCGAACAGGGTCTTGAAATCCTCAGGCGGGAAGCCTCCGTTGACGTCTTCCTCGACCTCTCGGCCGAGGACCTCGCCTCCCGCTTACCCGGTTATGATGCCCTCCTGGTCCGCAGCCAGACCAAGGTGACGGCATCTCTGATCGCTGCCGGCACCGATCTGAAGGTCATCGGCAGGGCCGGCGTGGGGGTTGACAATATCGATGTCGAGGCCGCCTCTGAACGCGGAATCATTGTGGTCAACGCTCCCGAAGGGAACATCATCGCCGCGGCCGAGCACACCATGGCCATGATGGCGGCGCTGGCCAGGAATATCCCCGCGGCTCACGCCTCCCTTTGCAACGCGAAGTGGCAGCGTAACTCCTTCATAGGTGTGGAGTTGTATAAGAAAACCCTCGGCATTGTGGGGCTTGGTCAGGTGGGCTCCGAGGTCGCCAAGCGCGCCAAAGGATTCGATATGCGGGTCATCGCCTTTGATCCTTATGTCTCGACCACGCGCGCTGAGAAACTGGGTGTCCGGCTGGCAACCTTGGACGAGATCTGGCGGGAGTCGGACTTCATCACCTTTCACGTCCCCAAGACTAAGGAAACCGCGTATATGGTAGGAGCCAGGGAACTCGGTCTGATGAAGGAAGGGGTACGCCTGGTCAACTGCGCCCGGGGCGGGATCATCGACGAAGCGGCCCTTTGTGAAGCCATTACGTCCGGTAAAGTGGGAGGAGCCGCCCTGGACGTCTTCGAGTCTGAGCCGCCTGGGGCTTGCCCTTTGCTGAAGCTTGATCAGGTGGTCGGTACCCCCCACCTCGGGGGTTCAACCTATGAGGCGCAGGTGAACGTGGCCGTGGAGGTGGCCGAGCAGATCCTGGCAGCCTTGAAAGGCCTGCCGTTGACCGCGGCCGTCAACGCTCCTTCCATCCCCTCCGAGGCTCTCGCGGTACTTGCCCCGTACATAACCCTCGCCGAACACATGGGCTCATTCTTCGTCCAGGCCATGGACGGCGGGATCCATACCGTAGAGATCTCGTGCCTTGGTGAAATCGCCTCCTACCCGGTGACCCCCCTCACCAATTCTTTCCTGAAAGGGCTCTTCAAGATCATGCTGGGCAACGGGATCAACGCCGTGAACGCCCCGGTGTTGGCCAGGCAGAGGGGGATCAGGATCAGCGAGACCAAGAGCGCGTCCGCCAGGGACTTCGCTAACCTTGTTTCGGTCCGGGTGGATACGGATCAAGGCACGCGTACCATCGCAGGCACCCTGTTCGGTACCCAGGAGCCCAGAATCGTACAGTTGGACGGCTACCGGATGGATATCTCACCGGCGCCTTACATGCTGGTGAGCGAGCATATCGACAAACCCGGGATCATCGGCAAGGTCGGGACCATCCTTGGTACACATAGGGTGAACATCGCGGGCATGCAGGTGGGCCGTAAGTCGATCGGCGGCGAGGCGGTGATGGTCCTCCAGGTAGACCACGATTTGGAGGCGCCGGTGCTACGGGCGGTGGAGGAAGTCGACGGGATCATCGGGGCCCGCGTTGTCCGGTTGTAAGCCCCCAAACAGCCTTTAAACGTCATCAGCCATAAACGTAACCGGGAGGGCAAGCCCTCCCGGTTACGTGGTTTCCCGGCCGATCCGGCCGTTAAGTTGTCTTCAGGATACGCTGTTCAACCCGCCAATCTACTATTGTTTTCTCGATTCCTCTATCACTTGGTTCTCCTTGTTTCCTAATTTCCTAGCTTCTATGGTTTCCCAGGTTTCTCAGGTTTGTCTGGTTTGTCTGGTTTCCCCGGTTCTTCTGATTCCTCTGGTGTCCCTTGTACATTTTGATGATCATCCTGCGTTTGGGCTATCGACTGTATTGTTTCTATTAGCTGCTCAAGCCGCTCCCGGCTCACTTGGCTCCCCTTGCCGTTGCTCTTACCGTTTCCGTTTTTCTGCAAATCAGGCGGGTTGTCTCCGGATGATTCTGCTCCAGCCGATTCATTTTCGGACGGCTCGACTCCGGTCTCGACTTGCCCCTCCTGTTTCTTTTCCTGCCCCGGAGGTTGTTTCCTGATACCCTTCTCTTCGAAGAGTGCCTCCAGCTTGGCGGCCGGAATATCCTTCATCTCAGCAGCGAGCTGTCTTAAGGCGTCTCCCATCTCCCGGTGCAACTCGTTAAGTTCCTTCTTCTTCTCCTTGAGCTGGTTCAGGAACTCTTTTCGTTGCTGCTTCTCATCTTCCCAGCGCTGGACATCTTCCTGGTCGAGTTCCTTGTTTTTCCTCTGCCAGGCATCCAGTTTGTCAGGATCGACTGCCTTCGGCCGGCCGGGGGTTTTCTCCCAGGCCACATCCGTGCTTTCATCGGGTCTTACGATGACCGTCTCAAGATCTCCAGGCTGTCCGCCGGTTACCGCCACCTCTCCGGTGACTACCTTCACCGTGGATCCGCCGGTCCCGGGGTTTACCTCCACCTCAAAGGAATTGCCCCGCACTCCGGCAACCGCCGTGGGGGTGGTGATGGTGTACCCGGAGCCCCTGCCGGAGAGCTTGGC
>JACPQU010000195.1 GCA_016190305.1 Bacillota bacterium | reverse complement strand
GTCTTTCTGCCCCCCCTGATGCAGGAATTCGGCTGGAGCCGGAGTCAACTCTCCCTCTCCTTTGCGATCCTCACGCTGGTCTTCGGCCTGGGCCAACCGGTGGTGGGCATCCTTCTGGAAAGGTACGACTCCCGGATCATCCTCTCCGTGGGAGCTGTCCTGATGGCGGGGGGGACCCTGGGCATGATCTACGCCACGCGCATCTGGCACGTTCACATTCTGATCGGTCTGATCACGGGGGTGGGTTTTTCCGCCTTGGGGGTGATCCCCACCGCGGTGCTGATCTCCCGCTGGTTTATGAAGCTGAAGGGAACAGCTCTCGGGGTTTCCAACGCGGGGGTTTCCATCGGGCAGTTGATCTTCGCTCCCCTAAGCATGTGGTTGGTGCTGGCCATAGGTTGGCGGACGGCCTTCTTCGTCACCGGCATACTTTTCCTGGTGCCCCTCCTGCCCCTCGTCCTGTTGCTCCTCAGGAACCGTCCGAGCGACTTGGGGCTGCTGCCGGACGGGGCCGCACCGGCAGGCGGGCCGCAGCCCGAAGGGTCCCGGACAGGCGCGCCGGTTGCGGCAGCCGCCAGGGATGTCCGGGAAGCCGAGGAACGGGTTCCGCCCAGGGTGGCCCTTCGCACCATGTCCTACTGGCTGCTGGCGGGACCCTTTATCATTTGCGGGGCGACGGTCAACTTGGTCAACCTGCACTTCGTGGTCATGACGCTGGACTGGGGAATCGCGCCGATGGTTGCGGCCAACGCCCTCGGCTTGGTCGGGGCGGTCAACGCCGTGGGGATTCTGATCGCCGGAAACCTGTCGGATCGATTCGGAAGGAAGATCCCACTGGCCGGCGTCTATATGTTCCGTGTTTTAGCTTTCCTGATCCTGATGTTCAACCACAGCGTCGCCGCTGTTTATGTTTTTGCCGTCCTCTACGGTCTTACCAGCTTTTCCGCCGCTCCCCTCACCTCGGCCCTTGTCGGAGATGTCTTCGGGATCCGCTCGGTGGGCAGCCTCCTCGGGTTGATCTCTATGGGGCACCAGATCGGAGGTGCCCTTGGATCCTACCTTGCGGCTGTGGTTTTCGAGATAACGGGAAGCTACCAGTTGGTCTTGCTGGCCGGGGTGGTGCTCCTGACCGCCAACATCGCGGCCACCCTGCTGGTGCCGGAGCGGAGGCGGGTGCAAGCCCGCATCCCCGCTCAAGCCTAGAGACCTCCCGCAGGAATTCCCCCCGAACGGCCACCCTCTGTTCCAGTCTGATTCCAGTCTGATTCCAGTCTGATTCCTATATGATTCTTGTCCGAAATTCCTCTGATTTCTCAGGGCATTCCGGCACAAACTAGACTTGGAATTCTTCTCTCAGAGCGACGGGGCACACGACCAGCCATGGAGAGGGATGAACCGGGTTGCTGAGCAGCATCGAGTTTCCGCTGGGACACATCGGCCAGGAAGCCCTGCTGAAGATGATTGTTTCCATGGGACGTTGGTCCAAGTTTGAGGGCCGGGTTCCGGCCCTTTTCAAAGAGGTAGGCAAGGTCCTTCAGAAGGAGATCCGCCTTCGGCGGGTTGAATGCGGGTACCAGATGGCTGGTTTCGCCTGGGAACTTGCCGACCTGACTGACGGAGAGCTTGGGGAAGCCGCCTTGAAGATCAGGGCCCTTCGCGAAGAAATGGCCGGCGGCGATCCTGCCGCCGCCGCTTTCTGCAACCTGCTGGCCGAAGGCATGGAGGCCGAGAGGAGGAGACAGCAGGAGGCCTTCGAGCAGGTGCTGCGCCAGTTGGAGGAAGTCTAAGTCCAGTCCGGGCGTCCTCGTGTTTCCTGGCTTATCAGAAGGATTTTCTCCACCTGTTTCCTACCTGTTTGTTCCCCACATGTTACGGTTCCCCGGGATATCCCGGGGTGACCAACCTTCGTGTTCAGGCGGAAGCTGTTCTCCGTGTCCGGGCGATGTCAGTGCCGGCTTCGGCAAGGATGTAGGCAATGACGGTAAAAGTGACGGTCCTCACCGCCGCTTCGGGCAAACCCAGATCCAGCCCCTCGTTGGCGATGATCAGTAACCCGTTGACCACTGCCATCCAGAGCTTCCGGCTTTTCAGCTTACTGGGCATTAAGGCTCCCTCCGATCGGTCTTCGTCTCCCGTGACGAGCTTTTACCGGGCTATGTCGTGCCGATCCATGTTATGTACGCACCCGCGGTTTCGGCGACAAGTTGCAATGGTTCCGCGAATTAAAAAAGCTGGGGCGAAGAACGCCCCAGCTTGATGCTCTAGATGGCTTTATCGAATCAGGGAAACGTTGGTTGCTTGGGGTCCCTTCTGTCCCTGGGTTACCTCGAAGGTAACCTTCTGTCCTTCGTCGAGTGAACGAAATCCGTCGCTCTGGATTGCGGAGAAATGGACAAAAACATCACCTTTTCCATCCTCCCGCTCGATGAAACCGTACCCTTTGTCTGCGTTGAACCACTTAACTATCCCGTGCTCCAAAAGTGAAGCCTCCTTGTGTTCCGGCCTTTGAGGCCGTGATGATTTACTTTATCAGGCTGGTTTGCCAATGTCAAGCAATCTATGGGCCCGCCTGTTCGAAAGATCGTTCATAGTTTGCCCAGCAGGGTTAAAAAACTACATCACAAAAAAAAGTAGCAGGAAAAGTGGCCGGGAAAGTAGCCGGGCACAAGTCCCCGGCGTTCCTTAGTATCGCCCGTTGTCGGCGAGGCATCCTATCATGGGGGTGATTGACCTTGCATCGGAAACCGATTACCACAAGCTGGGTCACAATGGGTCTGGGCGCCGCAGTATCCGCGGCCGGCTGGGCATTCCTGCCCGCCAAGTTCGGTGCCGGTATCCTGGGATTCGGCCTTGCCCAGGTGATGCTTGGCGCTCTCGACACGTTGCGACCGGCAACCCGGCGAGGCTAGTCCATACCTCCACAGGGGCGGGTGTAAATGCCCGCCCCTGTTTGATCAGCCCTACCTTTCAGGATTAAAACTGCAGGAAAAGAACAGGCAGGCAGGGTAGCTTTTCGGAGAGGAGCCCTGGAGACGATCGTTTTTGAAAAAGGGTGTTCGAATGACCTTACCTGGGTTAAGAGTAGGAGAGAAACTCGCGCGGTATTGTATCATTCAAGGAGGTATGTCCATCCGGATCTCGTTGCATCGACTGGCCGCCGCGGTGGCCGAGTCCGGAGGGATCGGTACCATTGGGGGGATGGGCCTTTCCCCCGATGAGCTTAAGAGCGAGATTCGGCAAGCACGGTTGTTGACCAAGGGCATCGTCGGAGTCAACTTGATGTACGCCGGATTGTATTTTACGGATCTCCTTGACGTATGCATCAAGGAGCGGACCGATTTTGTCGCTATCGGGGCCGGCTATGCCCGTGATCCGTTCAGGATCCTTTCAAGAGCCGGTATCCCGGGCTTTTGTATTATTTCTTCGGTTAAAGCGGCCAGGATCGTTGCCCGAACCGAGGGCATCACGGGTGTGATCGTGGAGAGCGGGCAGGCCGGCGGGCACCTGGGACCGAAAAACGCGGATATCTCCACATGGGAGCTCTTTCCCCAGGTACAACTGGACCTTTACGAGCAGGGTTTTACCGGGCCGGTCATCGCGGCCGGCGGGCTGCTCGATCATCAAGATGTGCGGCGAGCTCTCAAGATGGGGGCCAGCGGAGTACAATTGGGAAGCCGTTTTGCGCTTACCGAAGAGTCCGAGGCTTCAGACGAGATGAAATCGGCATGGGTCGCGGCTACCGGTTCTCAGATTGTGGATTGGAGTCCGACCGGTCTGGTCGGCAGAGTAATCATCCCTCATAGTTCGGACCGGTTGCCGCAACTGGGGGAACCGGGTATTCACTGCGTTGATTGCCTCAAGGTTTGCAGTCACAGGGATCAAGGGAAAGCCCACTGCATCTGGAACTCCTTGAACAACGCCCAGCAGGGAAATGTTCGAGAAGGCTTGGTTTTCTGCGGCGGGCGGGTCGGGGAGATCAACGATGTGGTTCCGGTGAACGAAGTTTTCCGCAGGCTGGTCAATCCAGTCGCGGTTGAGATTTAAACATCCCTGGAACGTTCCGCTCTCCTTTCCGCCGTGCCGGCCCGAAATTCGACGCCGCAGGCCGCCAGCACCCTTAGAGCCCGCCCTGGCTGCGATAACGGTTCCGGTTCTGGAACAGGGCCCTTTGACTGCCAAAGGAACTGAGCGTAAAATGCGGTCTGTCATGTCACTGGTGCCGATTGTTACAGGACGTCACACCAATTGACAATCCAGTTATAATCGAGGCGCATCGGCATTGGTTTTGGATGAACCGGTGATCTGGCTCCTGAGATTGGGTTTTACCGCCCTGGCCTTGGGAGCTTTCGTTTCTTTCCTTCCTACAGGACGCACGTTCCTTCGGATTCTCCCGACTTACGGATTTGCAGCGATTGGCGCGGCCGCGCTGGCCGCGGGAGCGGCCGTGGATCTGGCACGCGGCGGCACAGTGCGCCTGGGAGCCCTGCCCCTGTTGCCGGGACTGGGAGGGCTGCGCTTTGAGATGGATGCGCTCTCGGCCTACTTCGTTCTCCTCATCGGGGGCCTGGGCGCATCCTGTTCCCTTTACGCGATCGGCTATGCTAGACGCGGATGTGGTGCATCCCTGGCGGGGGGGTTTTGGAACCTCTTCATCGCCTCTATGGCGGCCGTGGTGCTATCGTCCGACGCCCTGGGTTTTTTGTTCATGTGGGAACTCATGTCCGTGGTCTCCTGCCTGCTGGTGATGGCGGAACACAAGGATCCTGATGTTCGCCGGGCCGGCTACGTTTACGTGGTGATGACCCACGTGGGCACCGCTTTCCTCGTCGGCGCTTTCCTCTGGCTTTACGTATGGACCGGCAGCCTGGAGTTTTCAGCCTTCCGGGCGGTGGGTCCTTCGCTGCCCACCGGGGTTCACAACATCATACTTCTGTTGCTGACGATTGGTTTCGGTACGAAAGCCGGCCTGGTACCACTGCACGTCTGGCTTCCCCGGGCGCACCCGGCGGCGCCGAGCCACGTCTCGGCCCTGATGTCCGGTGTGATGGTCAAGACTGCTCTCTGGGGCGTGCTTCGGTTCGCCTTCGACCTGCTCGGCAGCGGCCCTGCATGGTGGGGAGGCCTGCTGGTGGGGTTGGGTGCCGTTTCCGCCGTCACGGGCGCGCTTTATGCCACGCAGCAGAACCATCTCAAGCGGCTGCTGGCCTACAGCACTGTGGAAAACGTGGGTTTGCTGTTTATGGGCATCGGGGCTGCGACACTGGCTCGTGCCGGCGGACAGGGAGAACTGGCCGTGATCGCCCTGGCGGTCGTTCTTTTCCAT
>JACPQU010000190.1 GCA_016190305.1 Bacillota bacterium | reverse complement strand
GTCTCCGATCAGCGGCGCTTCGTCGATCAGATCGGCGATCGGGAGAATGGATGCCCTGGGGGATTCCCCATCCCCCACCGACAGCACGAAACCGGTCAGAAGGCGGCCGCCCGGGCCGAACGGAACAACCACCCGGGAGCCGCGCTTGAACCGGCCGGCCAAGCGAGGATGAACCAGGTAGGAATACCGGCGGTCCCCGGCCTTTCCGGGGATGGCCACCGCGACCTCGGCAAGGATCGGGGGGGGGGGCGAGGCGGGATCCGGATTAGCCACCGTTTTCAGGGAGGGGATCGGCAGGAAGAGAGGCCTGGGGCTCCCGGGGCTGGACCATGGGCCCGGCGACGGCCAGGGGCGGCCGGCCGGAGAGCAGGGCAGCCACCTGATCGAGGATCCGTTCGGCTACCTCCTCTTTCGGAAGCAGGGGCAACTGGGTTCGTCCCCCATGCCGGTCCAGGATCAACACCGTATTGCTATCGCCCCCGAAGACGCCGCGATCCTGCCCGACCTCGTTGCCCACGATCAAGTCCAGGTTCTTCTCTTCCAGCTTCCGCAGCGCGTAAGTCTCCAGGTTATCCGTCTCGGCGGCGAACCCCACGAGGAGGGGCCTCTCCCCCCTGCTCCCCAGATCCGCCAGGATGTCCGGATTGGCTGCCAGGACCAGCTCGAACCGGCTTTTCCGTTCTTTCTTGATCTTGAATCCAAGGGCATGCTCCGGCCGGTAATCGGCTACGGCGGCAGCCATGATCACGACATCAACCGTGCCCACCCGGCCCAACACCTCGCGGTGCATCTCCTTCGCTGTTTCCACTTTAACCAGTTCACACCCCGGAGGCGCCGGAATGGACACTGGGCCGCTGACCAGGATCGTCCGCGCCCCCCTTGCAGCGGCCCGGGAAGCGACGGCATAACCCATTTTTCCCGAGGAACGGTTGGAGAGAAACCGCACCGGATCCAAGGGCTCCCGGGTCGGCCCGGCGGAAACCAGGATCGTCCTGCCGAACAGGTCCCGGATCCCTTCGGGTTCGGGTGCGAGGCCGCTCGTATCCGAAGTTTCCGAACGATCCTCGTGCCGCGCCCCTGCACCTTCCCTCTCCGCCGCGCCTCCCCTGCCGAGAAGCCGGCCGCCCGCTTCCAGGATGGCTTCAATAGAGGCCATCCGCCCCAGGCCGGAGTCGCCACAGGCCATGCGACCGTACTCCGGGCCGACCAGGTGGTAACCGAACCCCCCGAGTTCGCGGACGTTACGCTGTACGGCGGGATGGTCCCACATGCGGGGGTTCATCGCGGGCGCCACCAGCACCGGGGCCCGGGTGGCGAGCAGGACTCCCAGAAGGACGCTGTCGGCGATCCCGGCAGCCATGCGGCCGATGAGATCGGCGGTAGCCGGGGCGACGATCACCAGTAAGGCTCTGCGGGCAAGGGTCAGATGATCGAACTGATCGAGGGCCCGTTGATCGTGTTGTTCGAGAGCCAGCTCCGGGCCAACCGGAGTGGACGGCGTCGAGGGAACCGACACCAAGGCTGTCGAGGAGGCCGAGGCCGGATCCGTTGAAAGGGCCGGGAAGGGATCCCGCGCCACCGGCCTCCCGGTAAGGGCTTCGAAAGTAAGGGGGGTGATGAAGGCCTCCGCCGCCCGGGTGAGGATCACATCGACGACGGCCCCCCCCTGGACCAGCTTGCTGGCCAGGTCGGCCGCCTTGTACGCCGCGATGCTCCCGCTGACGCCTATCACCACGCGGCTTCCCGACCACACCTCGGCCTCACCCCTGCTTCGATTCAGATTCCGGGTCACTGATCGCGGGTCACTTGATCTGCTGTCGATGATTCGATGAATCTTGATCATCTGTAGATGAATAATGAAATGAATTGATCGGTCTAAATTATTGTTTCCGTCCGCTGTTTTACCGGACTATCTTTATCCGGTTGGTCTTAATTCCGTCCGGCTACTTGATTCCGGTCTTGGTCCGCTCCCAGGTAATCTTTCCCTCGGCGATCTCCGTCAAGGCCTTGGTCACCGGATTCGTGCGGCCCGCCCGGATCGCCGAGCCGACGGCTCCGTCGACGATCTCCCTGGCCCGTTTGGCGCACGCCACCACCAGGGTATACTTGCTGTCGACCTTGTCGTAAAGAGTTTCAAAGGGTGGATGGATCAATCAGAGATCTCCTCCTCTGGTCCCAGCAAGATCTTGTTTCGATGAACCTTGCAACGTTCGGCCCGGACGATGGCCAGCAAGGTGGTCACCGCATCCTCCAGCCGGTCGTTGATCACCACGTAGTCGTAATTGCGAAGATAGTTGAACTCGCGCCGGGCGGCATCGATGCGCTGTTCCATCTCCTCGCCCGAATCGCCTCCCCGCTTTTCCATCCGGGCCCGCAGCTCCTTCCAGGTGGGGGGAAGCAAAAAGACCATGCACGCGTCCGGAAAATTTTCGCTGATCCTCAGGGCTCCCTGGACATCCGGGCGGAGGACGATATCCCGTCCGGCCGTCAGGGCCTCCAGCAACCGATCCCGGGGGGTGCCGTACAGGTTGCCATGCACCCAGGCCCACTCCAGGAAACGATCCTCGGCGATCCAGGTTTTGAACAGGGTCTCGCTCACGAAGATATAGTCTTTTCCGTCCAGCTCCCCGGCACGGGGCTTCCGCGTGGTCACCGACACCCCGAAGGAGAGGGTTGGATCGGCCTGCAGCAGGGCCTGGACAGCGGTATCCTTCCCGACCCCCGATGGGCCCGAAAGGACCAGGAGCAAGCCTTCCCGACCGCCGAAAGTCAAGTTCCCTCCTCCCCCGCCGGCGTCTCCCGGCGGGAGTTCATCGATGGCGCCCCTTCCGACCGCTCCCCTGCTAATCGATCCTTTCATTTCCCGCAGCCTCTTTGGCGGCAAGCCGGGAGGCCACGGTTTCCGGCTGTACCGCGGAAAGGATCACGTGATCGCTGTCGGTAATGATCACCGCCCTGGTCCGCCGCCCGTAGGTGGCGTCGATCAACATCCCGCGGTCCCTGGCCTCCTGCACCGTTCGCTTCACCGGCGCCGATTCGGGGCTGACGATGGCGACGATCCGGTTCGCTGAAACGATGTTGCCGAATCCGATGTTGACGAGCTTGATCTCCACCTTGCCGGCCCCCTATGATACCTTTTACTCCAGGTTTTGAACCTGCTCCCTTATTTTTTCCAGTTCATTCTTGATTTCTACCACATCCCGGGAGATGGGGAAGTCGTGAGCCTTGGAGCTCATGGTGTTCGCCTCGCGATGGAGCTCCTGAACCAGAAACTCCAGCTTGCGGCCCACCGGCTCGCTCAGGTTGAGGGTCGTATCCATCTCCTCGAGGTGGCTCAGGAAGCGCACCACTTCCTCCGAGATATCGCTCCGCTCCGCCATGAAAGCCACCTCGGCGGCCAAGCGCCACTCATCCACCACGGGTCCTGCCAGCGACAGTTCCCGCATCCGGTCCGCGAGGCGCACCCTGTAGTGATCGACCAGTCCAGGGGCGCGCGAGCCGATCCCCTCGGCAAGACCCCGGAGCTTCCCCACCCGCTCCCGCAAATCCGCCGCCAGCCGCTCCCCCTCGTCGCGCCTCATCCCGATGAACTGGGCCAGGGCATCCTGCAGGGCCTTCTCCAGCCCTTCCCAGAGCCCATCCCCCTCCACCGGCTGATCCCTGAGCCCGATCACCCCGGGCACCCTGGCAACCTGTTCAAGGGTCGGCCGGTCCGGAAGTCCCAGGCGTTCCTTCAACTCCGCGAGACCTGCCAGGTAGATTTCAGCCAGCCCGGTGTCCAGGGAGACGGTCTGGGACCTTCCCGGAGGGAAATCCACCGCCGAAGATACCTCGAGGCGGCCCCGGGCAATGCGCTGCTGGACCCACTGGCGGACTCGATCCTCCAGGCCTGACAGTTCGCGGGGAACCCGCGCCGCCACCTCGCAGTAGCGGTGGTTCACCCCCCGCACCTCCACCACGATCCGGGCGCCCTCGTGAGAGGCCTCGCCGCGGCCGAAACCGGTCATGCTATTGGGCATGGATCTATACCTTGAACCTTTCGACGACCCGGGCCATGGCTTCCCGGAGGCGGCTGGTGTCGATCGTGAGGGAGATCCGGAAGTAACCCTCCCCCGCTTCTCCATATCCTACCCCGGGAACGACCAGCACCCCGGTCTCCTCCAGGAGCCGGGTGGCGAACTCGGTCGAGGTCCGGCCCGGCGGCACCGGCGCCCAGACATAAAAGCTTCCCGCGGGGGGATCAACCTGGAGGCCTACCTTGCGGAGCGCGTCGATCACCAGATCCCGGCGTTCCTTGTACAGGTTCCGCATCCCTTCGACCGGCTCCTGGGAGCCTTCCAGGGCCGCGACCGCCGCCCGCTCGATAGCCGTGAACTGACCCGAGTCCAGGTTGGTCTTGATGATCCGCAGGGCGGAGACGGCGTCCGCGTTTCCAACCGCGTACGCGATGCGCCACCCGGTCATGTTATAGGGCTTGGACAGGGAACCGAACTCCAGCCCCACTTCCATGGATCCGTCGATCTCCAGGAGGCTGGGCTGGCGGTACCCGTCGTAGGTGAATTCCAGGTAAGCGGCGTCGTGGCAGAGGACGATCCCGCGCTCCCGGCAGAAATCAACGGCCTTTTGGAGCTGGGCCGGCCCGGCCACCGCCCCCGTCGGATTGTTGGGGTAGTTAAGAAACATCAGCCGCGCTTTGCGGGCAGCCTCCGGGTCCACCGCCCCCAGATCGGGGAAGAATCCGTTCTCGGCGCGCAGGGGCATGAGGTGCGGGATCCCGCCGGCGAAGATGGTGCCGGTCCGGTACACCGGGTAGCCCGGGTCGGGGATCAGGGTGTAATCGCCGGGATCGACGAAGGCCAGGAAGATGTGGCCGATCCCCTCCTTGGAGCCGATCAGGGCCGTCACCTCGCGTTCCGGGTCCAGATCGACCCCGAAACGCTTCTTGTAATAGGTCGCCACCGCCCGCCGGTACTCCGGGGAACCCTCGTAGGCAGGGTACCTGTGATGGGCCGGAACGGCCGCCTCCGCCTGAAGGGTCTTGACGATGTGTTCCGGGGTCGGCTGATCAGGATCGCCGATCCCGAGGCTGATCACTTCCACCCCCCGTGCCTGAACCTCCGCTTTCTTGCGATCGATCTCCGCGAAGAGGTACGGGGGAACATGCTCGATCCGCCTGGCTATCCGCAAAGTACCGCCTCCCAGTATGCATTGGGGTGTTTATCCAAGAAAATCAAAGAGGCTGACGTGTCCTCTGAAGACCTCCTGAACCGGCCCGGTCATCATCACCCGGCCGTCATCACGCCATTCCACCTGGAGGGGCCCGCCGGCCAGATGAACGGTGGCTTTGCGTCCGGCCCTCTTCTCCAGCACGGCCGCCACCAGGCTGGCGCACCCGCCGGTGCCGCAGGCTAGGGTCACCCCCGCGCCCCGCTCCCAGACCTTGACGTGCAGGTCTCCGGCCGGATCCACCTTGACGAATTCCACGTTGATCCGCCTGGGGAAGGCGGGGTGGTGCTCGATGAGCGGCCCGAATCGTCCCAGGTCGATCTCCGCCGGATCGTCCACGAAGATCACGCAATGGGGGTTGCCCATCGAAACGGCTGTGAAAGTCCAGCGGCGCCCGCCGGCCTCCAGGGAGCGGCGGACCGCCGAGCCGGGGCCGGAGTCGGGCCGCGGATCGTGACCCGCGGCGTTTTCGGAATGCGCGGCGTCATCGGCGCTTTCGTCGCCCTCGGCCGCCGGGAGAAGGACAGGGATCTCCTTGGGGACCAGGATCGGCCGTCCCATGTCCACCTCTACCAATCGGACGCGCCTGGAACGGCCGGGGATCGCACGCTCACCTCCGCACCCATCCGCACGGTCATTAGTGGGCTCATCCTCCGGTCCGAAAATCACCCGCACCCCGATCATCCCGGCGCCGGTTACCACCTCAAAGCAGGGATCCTGGACGAGACCGGACACCTAAGCATAGTCGGCCAGGCAGCGGACGCCGTTGCCGCACATATCTGCTTCGCTCCCGTCCGGATTGATGACCCGCATCCGAACGGCGGCCTCCCGGGAAG
>JACPQU010000193.1 GCA_016190305.1 Bacillota bacterium | reverse complement strand
GCCAGGCAGAGCCCCGAAAGGTTGGAGACATCCAGGCTCCTTCCCCTGCCGGACAGGTATACCTCGAGGGCGAAGGTCTCCAGGTCGTTGATCCCAGCTATGGCGGGGGTCTCGAGGACCTGGGGCGGGCGCACGTAGTTGGAGCGGGGTCCCACCACTCCCACCTCCGGGCTGGCCTCCGCGTGCCGGAGCAGGTGTCCCAGCCAGTCGTGGGGCACGATAGTATCGTTGTTCAGGAAAACCACGTAGTCCCCGGCGGCGGCCGCCAGCCCCTGGTTGCAAGCCGCGGCGAAGCCCAGGTTCGTATCGTTCTCAATGATCCGGGCCCCGGGAATTCCGTGGAGGAAAGAGACGGTTTCATCCCGGGATCCGTTGTCAACCATAATCAGCTCGAACGGCTCCAAGGTGTTCCGGAGCACGCTCTGGACGCACATCCGGGTGAATTCCAAACCGTTGCAGGTGATCACCACGATGGAGGCTGTGGCCGACCCGCCCGAAAGCGCCGTTCGCCGGCGGGAGGCGCGGAACAGGAACTGGATCGTCCCCAGTTCGGAGAGGGCCTCCGGCCGGAGATTGCGCAGGGTCAGGTCACCGTGGTCCAGGTTGTAGGTGGGCCGTTCGGCCTGCACGGTCAGGGAAAACCGGTGATCCGGTACTTCCAGCCACTCTTCCGCCTCCAGTCCGGCCTCCAGGAGGAGCCGGACCAGCTCTCGCCGGGTGAAGAAACGCAGGTGGGTGGCGTCAAGGATCCCGTCCATACGGTAGCGCCATTCCCCGCGCACCAGGTCGGTGAGAACCGCCAGGTTGCGGACGTTTGGGACGCTGGCCACCACCTTCCCCTCCGGCGCCAGGTAACGGACCAGCCCCCGGAGGGTTCCCCAGGGATCCCGCAGGTGCTCCAGGATGTCCCCCAGCACCACGCAGTCGAAATACCCGTCGGGGTAGGGCAGGCTGGGGGGCTCGACGTTCATCAGCAGCACCCGGTCCAGGAGCTTTCCGGCGGCAGCGGCCATGAGGGGGTCGATCTCCACCCCCACCACCTCCACTCCACCCCGCTCCCCTTTCAGGGCCCTCCCCATGGCCCCGCCCCCGCAGCCGACATCCAGGATCCGCCCGGCCCCCTCGGGGATGAGGCTTCGCACCTCGGGACGCGGGCTGAAGTAGTAAGCGATCGGCTTGTGGAAGTACGAGTCCCCGCCCCCACCCTCCGGGGCCGGCTCCGGACGTTCCGTCCACGGAGCCAGAGCCAGGGTTCCCGCCGCACCCACCAGGTGATCATAATAGCCACGCGCGGCCGCTTCCGGATCCTTGACGCGGTAAAAATCATACTTTCGGCGCCGCTGCTCCTCCCGCAGGTATCCATAGTGCTTGACCTTGACGTCGATCCGGCGCCCCCGGCCCTTGAGGGTATCGGGGATCCCGGAGGCGTGGAGGTTGGAGCCGTGCGCGCTGTCCAGGAAGGTCAGCCGCTCCCGGTCCTGGCCCCAGAGGGTGAAGAGGCGGGGCTGCCAGAAATCGCCGTAGATCCCGGGGTCAACCCGGTACTGGTCCATGGAATCCCAGAAGTAAAGGATGTGGAAATAGAGATGGGAGAAGGCCGGAGCGGCCGGGTCGGCGGAGGCGATCTCCAGTCGGATGGTGGAGGCGGCCCGCTTTTCCAGCACCTCGTCGCCGTCCAGCACCAGGATCCAGTCCGGGGAACGGGCCAGGGCCATCTGGAGCAGTTCCCGCTTGTCCCTCACCTCGTCGGTCCCGCGGTCCCGGCGGACATAGGTCACCTGGGGAAAGCGGCGGCAGATCTCGGGGGTCCGATCGGTGGAGCCGTCGTCCAGCACGATGATCTCCCGGGCCAACCGGCAGGTCTCCTCCAGCGACATCCCGATCCACTCTTCCTCATTCTTGATCCGCATGATGCAGACGATGGCAGGTTCCTTTCCAACGTTCATCCCGGTTTCCCCCCGGTGCTTCTGATTGGTTCGCCGCCCCAAGGCCGCATCACGCCGGCCAGGATCAGGAAGTCCTCCGCCGTCCGGACCAAGGCGCGGATTTTACCGGTCAACGGGGAATTGATCGTGGAGTTGGTCACTCGACGTGGAGATTTCATTTCCCGCGTCCCCTCGCTGGACAAGGCTCGGACCGCCCGCGCGCAGGCCCGGGCTCTCCGGCCCAGCCCGTCCTGTCCGCTCAGGGAGGCCCACACCCTGCCCGCTTCCACCAGGTCACCGTCAGAGTAACGCCGCATCCCTTCCCAAAAGGAGCTGACCCTTGACACCGGCGGGACGCCCCCTTCCGGCAGAACGGCCAGGACCTCCCACGCCTCGGCACGAGCCCCCAGATGGAAGAGCACCTCCAGGAGCACGGATAGGGCGGCGGAGGTCCGGAAGGTGAACCGTTCCCTCAGGAAGGAAAGGGCGGTTTCCCTCCCGTTCGTTTGTGCCATGAGCCGCGCCAGGTCATGTAGGGGAGCCGGGTAGCCGGGGTTCTCGATCACGGCCAAGGCGTAGGCCCGTAGGGCCTCTTCCGGCCGGCCGGTTTTCTCCAGGCAACGGCCCAGGGCGTACGACGCCTGGAAGGATCCCACCCCGCAGGTGGAACTGTACGCCGGGAAGGCCTCTCCCAGGGAGAGGCACCGCTCGTAGGAGCCGGCGGCTTGCTCGTACCGTCCCAGTTCCTCCCAGATCATCCCTTCGGTGAAGACCAGGTCGGTGAAGCCGGGGTATCGTTCCTGGGCGCCGGCCAGGAGTTCGAGGGCGCCGCGCCAATCCCCCAGACCTTGGCGGCAACAGGCCAGCTTCAGACACAGGTCCGAAAGATAACCCGGGTCATGGCTCGGCCAGACCTTCCCACTGTTTTCCGGCTTACTTGCTCCGGGATTATTTTCTCTCGTCACATTTGCTCCGGGCTCATTTGCTCCGGGCTCATTTGCTCCCGATTTCCTCAATCCCGGGTCGGATGACCCCATGCGGTTCGATCCTGACCCGCCGCCGGATCCCGTCTCCCGGTCGCCGATCAGGATTCTCCAGCTTCTCTCAAGCTCCCGGCGTGCCCTGACCAACCGACCGGATCCCAGGCATTCCACCCCGAGAGCGTAGTGAAGGTAAGGATCCCGTGGGTGATCGCGGACGTCCAGGCGCAGGAGGCGGAGATTCCGGCGGCTCCGGTCCCTGGACCCGCCCCTGTTACGGTAACCCTGGTGCAGGATCGCGACAGGGCCGGGGAAGACCAGAATGCGGCCCCCCGCCCCCAGGATGCTCGGGGCGACCTGCTCGTGCACCCGCCCCGTGAAGCGATATTCCGGACGGTTGCGAAAAAGGCGGCAGGCCAGGTCGGTGCTGTACTCGTCGGAACGTTCCCCGTAATAGTTGAAGATGCTCAGCAGGTACCCATCCGCTCCCTCTTCGGCCCCTTCCTCACCCGAAGGGCATCCCGTCCCGATCAGCCTTCGAAGCTCATCGGCATCGCCGGATCTCAGGTCCTCGTCGGCATCCAGGCAAAGGATCCACTTCCCCCCGGCCAGGTCCAGTGACCGGTTGCGAACCAGGGAGAAATCTTCCCGCCACGGAACACAGACCACCTGCGCGCCGAACCTCCGGGCGATCTCAACCGT
>JACPQU010000192.1 GCA_016190305.1 Bacillota bacterium | reverse complement strand
TTCCGGCACTACTGGATCCTGGTGAAACTCCTGATCACCATCCTTGCCATCCTGGTTTTGCTGGTGCACATGCAGCCAATCAGCTACATGGCCGGCGCAGTGAAAGAGACGACATTGTCCAGTACCGATCTCCGCGGGCTGCAGATCCAGCTCGTGGCCGCCCCCGGCGCCGCCCTGCTGGTTTTGCTCGTGGTCACGACGCTGGCGGTGTACAAGCCACGGGGCATGACCGGGTATGGGCGGAGGAAGCGGACGTGATGCTGAGACGTTACGCTGATCTGATCTCTAATTACCCGGAAACTTAATCATCTGGAAACGATCGATTGAGCAACAATGTTACTCCAGCGGCACGACGGTCCCGCTGCAGCCATCCGCTGCAGCCATCCACCGTACCCGATCCTGTGCCGCGTTCAGCGCCGCGCACCGTCGGGATCGCCTCCTTTGGTTGCCCTCAGCTTTTTCTCGATTTGAAAAACCGATAGGATTTCGAGAAACTTCCGGAGAATCTGATGCCGGTTATACGATTTACAGTCGGTTTTACAGTCTCGGCCTTGATCAAGTTCGGAAATTCGACCTTGATCAACTTGTAAATTTGTAAAGCAGTACGGTTCCTTTCCATCTAGACAAAGGCCAGTAACGGCTTTTAACAGCCTATATCGGCCCGAACCCAGACCATCCCGGGCTTGCAAACCAGCGGTCAACCATTTCTTGCAGAGGGGGCTTTTCATATGGACTTCAAGTTCACGGAGGAGCAGGAGGCGATCCGGGAGGCAATCCGCGATCTGGCCCAGAACGAGTTCGCTCCGAAGGCCGAGCACTACGACGAGACCGGCGAGTTCCCGTGGGAAAACGTCAAGAAACTGGCCCAGTACGGCTTCCTCGGGATGGTCATCCCGGAGCAGTACGGCGGCACCGAGGCGGACACCCTCAGCCACACCATCTGCATGGAAGAGGTGGCCAAGGCCTGCGCCGCGACGTCGGTGATCATGGAGGTCCACAACACCCTCCATTGCGAGCCCTTCGTCAAGTTCGGGAACGACGAGCAGAAGGCGAGGTACATGCCCCGCCTGGCGACAGGCGAGCTCCTAGGCGCCTTTGCCCTCACCGAGCCTAACGCCGGCTCGGACGCGGCGAACCAATCCACCACGGCGGTCCGGGACGGAGACTCCTATGTCCTCAACGGCCGGAAGAACTTCATCAGCAACGGCGCGGTGGCGGACCTTTACATCGTCTTCGCCGTCACCGACAAGACCAAGGGCACCAAGGGGATCAGCGCCTTCCTGGTGGAGAAGGGCACCGAAGGTCTCAGCTTCGGCCTCCCCGAGAAGAAGATGGGGATCCGAGCCTCCCACACCACCGACGTGATCCTGGAGAACTGCCGGATCCCCGCCGCCAACCTGCTGGCCAACGAAGGCGACGGATTCAAGATCGCCATGACCACCCTGGACGGCGGCCGCATCGGGATCGGGGCCCAGGCCCTCGGCATCGCCCAGGCGGCTCTTGACGCGGCCGTCAATTACGCCAAGACCAGGGTGCAGTTCGGCAAGCCCATCGGTCAACTCCAGGCGGTGGCCTGGATGCTGGCCGAGATGGCCACCGAGGTTGAAGCGGCCCGCTGGATGGTCTACCGGGCGGCTTGGTTGAAGGACCAGGGCGGCCGATGCGACAAGGAGGTGGCGATGGCCAAACTCTACGCCTCCACCGTCGCCTCGAAGCACACCAACAAGGCCGTCCAGATCCACGGCGGCTACGGCTACATCCAGGACTACCACGTGGAGCGGATGATGCGGGACGCCAAGATCACCGAGATCTACGAGGGCACGTCGGAGATCATGAAACTGATCATCTCAGCGAACCTCCTGAAATAAGGTGGTTCCTTTTATAGGGGGGACGACGATATGCGGCGGACGGTAATCGTGAGCGGGGCCCGGACCCCCTTCGGACGTTTCGGAGGCGGGCTAAAGGAGGTGCCCGCCGTCGATCTCGGGGCGGCGGCGATGCGTGGGGCCATGGCACGCGCCGGGATCGAGGGGCGGCAGGTCGAGCAGGTGATCCTGGGGATGGTCCTCCAGTCCGGCGCCGGCCAGATCCCGAGCCGGCAGGCGACGCTCCGGGCCGGGATCCCCCCGGAGGTCCACTCCGAGACCCTGAACAAGGTCTGCGCCTCTGGCCTCCGGGCCGTGGCCTGGGCCGACACCCTGATCCGGGCCGGCGACGCCGACATCGTCGTGGCCGGCGGGATGGAAAACATGAGCCGGGCTCCCTACCTGAGCACCAACGTGCGCTGGGGCCCGCGCCTCGGCACGGTGAACCTGGAGGACGCCATCCTCCACGACGGCCTCCACTGCCCGATCAGCAACCTGCACATGGGGGTCTACGGCAGCCAGGTGGCCCTGGATCACGGGATCGGGCGGGAGGCCCAGGACGAGTGGGCGTACCGCAGCCACCAGCGGGCGATCCAGGCCATCCAGACCGGCAAGTTCGCCGAGGAGATCGTGGAGGTGGAGGTGCCGGGGCCGAAGGGTTCCATGTCCCGGATCGAGCTTGACGAAGGGCCCCGGGCGGACACTTCTATCGAGAAGCTGGCCCGGCTCAAGCCGGTCTTCGAACCGGAGGGCACGGTGACCGCCGGAAACGCCCCGGGGATCAACGACGGGGCGGCGGCCCTGGTCCTGATGTCCGAAGAGAAGGCCCTGGCGATGGGGAAGAAGCCCCTGGCCGTGATCGTGGGCGGGGGGCGGGCCTCGGCCGAACCGCGGCTGCTTAACTGTGTTCCGGCCTGGGCGGCGGCCGACGCCCTCAAGCGTGCCGGCCTCGATCTGGGGCAAATTGAGCTGATCGAGTGCAACGAGGCCTTCGCGGCCGTGACCCTGACCAGCATCAAGCTGGGCGCTTGGGATGAGGAAATCGTCAACGTGAACGGGGGCGCGGTGGCCCTAGGGCATCCAATCGGGGCCAGCGGGGCACGGATCCTCCTGACCATGGTGATGGAAATGGGACGGCGCGGGGCGACCTTCGGTCTGGCCACCATCTGCAGCGGGATGGCCCAGGGCGAGGCCATGATCGTCCGGGCGTGGGATGGAAACTGACCGGTACCGGTAAAGGAAACGTGGGATGAAAGCTGACCGGTAAAGGAAACCTGTCCGGGGAAACCTGGCCTACAATATGATTCTTTAACATTCGCTGTTTCAAGGAGGGCCTGGGGTGGGAGCGGGTATCGATAAGATTACGACCATCGGCGTAGTCGGGGCCGGGCAAATGGGCTCCGGGATTGCCCAGGTGGCGGCCCAGGCGGGCTACCGGGTGCTGCTTCGGGATGTCTCTGAGGCCCTGGTGGACCGCGGGGTGGCCGGGATCGACCGGAACCTGGCGCGGGCGGTGGAGAAGGGCAAGCTGCAAGCGGATGATCGAGCGGCCACCCTGGGGCGGATCGGCAAAACCACCCAACTGGAGGACCTGGGGGCCGCCGAATTGGTGGTGGAGGCCATCACCGAGAATATTGACCTTAAAAAAGAAGTGTTCAAGGCCCTGGACAAGGCCGCCGGGCCGGAGACGATCCTGGCCACCAACACCTCGTCTCTTCCGGTCACCGAGATCGGGGCGGTCACAGGGCGGCCGGACCGGGTGATCGGGATGCACTTCTTCAACCCGGTTCCGGTGATGAAGCTGGTGGAGGTCGTCCGCGGCCTGGCCACCAGCGATGAAACTTTCGAGACGGTGAGGTCCCTCGCCGGGAAAATGGGGAAAACGCCCGTGACCGTGCGGGACTTCCCCGGCTTCGTGGCCAACCGGATCCTGCTCCCGATGCTGAACGAGGCCGTCTTCTGCCTGATGGAGGGAGTCTCCTCGGCCGAGGACATCGACACCGTGATGAAACTGGGCGCCAACCACCCGATGGGCCCTCTCGAACTGGCCGACTTCATCGGGCTCGACACCTGCCTGTTCGTGATGGAAGCCCTGTACGAGGGGCTGGGCGATCCCAAGTACCGCCCATGCCCCCTGCTCCGGAAGATGGTGCAGGCCGGCTGGCTGGGCCGGAAGACGGGCCGGGGATTCTATCAATATTGAGAAGTGCAATCCTGAAACGCGTTGATGGAAGCCAACCGGCACCGAATCGCCGGCTTGGCCCAGTCGGGCGAATCGGCAGACCTAAACAAATTGACATAACCGGGTTTATCCGGATTTCCCGGAGTAAGGGGGCAATGAGATGAGCGACCTGGTTCGGCTGGAGAAACCGGCTGAAGGTGTAGCCCTGCTGACCATTGACCGTCCGCCGGTGAACGCGCTCAGCGCGGCGGTGATCGACGCCCTCGAGACGGCGGCCCGGGAGTTGACCGACGACGCCTCGATCCGCGCAGTGGTTGTCACCGGCGCGGGGGAGAAGGCCTTCGTGGCCGGGGCCGACATCAAGGAGTTCCCGGGTCTGACCCGGGAAACCGGCGAGATCCTGTCCCAGCGCGGGCAGACGGTCTTTGACCGCATCGCCGGGCTTCCCTATCCTTCCATTGCGGCCGTGAACGGTTTCGCCCTGGGCGGCGGCATGGAGTTGGCCTTGGCCTGCGATATCCGCCTGGCTTCACCGGGGATCAAGCTGGGCCAGCCGGAGGTGACCCTGGGGATCATCCCGGGCTACGGGGGGACGCAGCGGCTGCCCCGCCTGGTGGGAACCGGGGCGGCGAAGCGGCTCATCTACAGCGGCGAGATGATCGGGGCGAAGGAAGCCCTGGCCATCGGGCTGGTCGACGCCGTGGTCGAGGAGGGGACGGTGCTTGAGGCGGCCTTGAAGCTCGCCTCCACCATCGCCTCGCGGGGGCCGGTGGCGGTCCGGGCGGCCAAGGAGGCCATCGATCGGGGACTCGAAGTGACCCTCGCCGAGGGGCTGGCCCTGGAGGCGGCCCTCTTCGGGCGGACCTGCTCCACTGAGGACAAGAACGAGGGTGTCGCCGCCTTCCTGGAGAAGCGGCCGCCCCGGTTCCAGGATCGATAACGAACGATCATCAGTGTCTGGTTATCATCAGTTGGGACGTTCCGGCGTGTGATTCAGTCCCATTCTGAATGAACTTTCCGCACTGTTCCGGTTCACCTGATCAGTGGCGAAAGGAGTTCTGACGTGCGCGGGTTCGATCTGACCCCGGAGCAGGAGAGGCTGGTAGACGAGGCAAGGCGGTTCGCGGAGGAACGGGTGGTCCCGGCGGCGGCCGGGCTGGAGCCCCAGGGCGCCTTCTGCGGCGAGGTGCTGCGGGAGATGGGTGAGCGGGGCTATCTTGGGCTACCGGTGCCCGCGGAGCACGGCGGCGGCGGGGACCTGGTCTCTTTCCTCCTGGCCGTCGAGGAGGTTGCCCGCGGCTGGGCCGCCCCCGGGCTGGCGGCCGGGGTGAGCGCCATGGTGGCCCTTGCCTTGGGGCAGCATGGGACTCCCGCTCAGAAGGAACGCTACCTCCCCCGGATGGCCAAGGGCGAGATTCTTGGCTGCTTCGCCCTTACCGAGCCGGGGGCCGGGTCGGACGCAGCCGCCCTGTCCGCCACGGCCACGCTCTGCAGCGCCCCGGGCGGGGACGGATACGTCATCGAAGGCCGCAAACTCTTCTCGACCAACGCGGGTGAGGCGGGGGTCTACCTCGTCTTCGCCAAGACGGACCCGGCCGCGCCCGGGATCAAGGGGATCTCCGCGTTCCTGGTGGACGCCGGGACCCTGGGGCTTGAGTTCGGCCTGCCTTCGGACAAGTGGGGGATGCGCGGTTCGGTGGACCGGGAAGTCTTTCTGAACGGTTGCCGTGTCCCGGCCTCGAACCGGCTGGGGGAGGAGGGGCAGGGCTTCCGGATCGCCCTCAGCGCCCTCGATACCGGCCGGCTGGCGGTGGCGGCGCAGGCGGTGGGAGTCGCCCAGGCCTCCCTGGACGCTGCGGTGGCCTTCGTCAAGGAGCGGCAGCAATTCGGCGCCCCGCTGGCGCGGCTCCAGGCCGTGCAGTTCGCCGCGGCCGACATCGCCTGCGGGGTGGATGCGGCCCGCTTGCTCCTCCACCGGGCCGCGCGGATGGCCGCCCGCGGGGAGCGGTGCTCGGCCGAGATCTCTATGGCCAAGCTCTTCGCCACCGAGCAGGCCATGACGGCGGCCTCCAAGGCGGTGCAGCTCCACGGCGGTCGCGGGGTGACCAACGCCTACCCGGTGGGTCGATACTTCCGCGACGCCAAGGTGATGGAGATCTACGAGGGCACCTCCGAGATCCAGCGGCTGGTGATCGCCCGGGAAGTGCTGGGATAGCCGGATTCCCTCCCCGCTCCTTCTTTCGTTGTACAGGAACCCGCTGCTTACCTTATGCCGGTTAATCGCACTACCCGTTGATCACCAGCGTTCCCGCCATCAGGTCGTGCAGACCTTGTTTCTTCCGGGTGAACCCCGCCATGATGAAACCGATCAGAAAGATGATCGCGGAGGGGATCTTTCCCCAGTACCTGCCGTTTGCCCGCCCGAAAGAGATCCGGCCGCCGTTCAGGTCGGTTACCACGATTCTCAAGGCCATTTTCCCAAGGGTCGCCTGTTTGGGCGAACTCTCAAGCAGGGTGAAATACAGCCAGTTTAGGGCCAGGCCGATCAGGTATCCAAACCATCCGGCCATCGTATCCATAGCTGAGATAGCCACCCCCTTGCCGCCCAAGAGGCCGCCCAAGGTGAAGCCGATTACGATCCCGGCGGTCCATCCGCTGCTGAGGAGGACCATCCCGTCGATCAATGAGGCCAGGAAACGTTTCCAGAAACCCGCGCAACTCGACGGTGGTAATTCAGCAGGCACCGTCCCCTTCGGCAGTTCGTTTCCGCACTCCGCGCAAATTGACATTTCCTCCGGATTGAAGGTCCCACACTCAGGACAGTTCACGAACCCGCCTCCTGTTCGTTGATTTGATCTCTTCATGGCGTACGATCCGGCTGGATGGTTTCATCAGGTTTCACGGTCCAGCTGAATGGTTACGGGGACAAATTCGGAATCAAAAATGACGTATTAAAGGGCTAAGATGACAAGTACGGAAATTAAATTTCTATCGACCGCCCGATTTTCCTTTTTGAAATCCGGATCGGTTTGAATCACTCCTTTGGAGGAAAAACCCAAAAAGTTAAAGAACAGTAACAATCTTCATCGACGGAAAGGTCCAAACCTGATATTGTCGGAATTCTGAGTTTTAGAACATTACGCTGGGGGTATCTAAGTGGAAAACGAGAATTTGGTCAAACGGCGCAGCTTGGACGAGGTAAAACAGTTGATCGAAGAGGTCAATACTTTATCCGCAGAGGCTGCTGTACCCATCAGCCTTAACATCATCGGCCAGTATACGTTCGGCGACTTGGGGATGACCCTCACCTACGGGGCCAAGGGTTGTCGAGATACCTGCACGGGTTGCAAGGGAAGCTGCTCCGGGGCCTGTGCCGGGTGCACCGGTTGTAGCGGATGCTCCGGTACTACCCAGATCAGAGCCACCCAGCAACCTGGTTTTGAAGGTTTCTGGTCCCTGCTTCAGGACCCGCGCATCGCACAGATCCTGGCGGTCGCCGCAAACAATAAGTGATAGCCGTAGTTTAATGACCTAATAGGTAAAGTATATAATCACCCAGACTGTAAATAGTTTCTGCGACCATCGGGGGGTATCCGATTGCAAAGCAAGGATCCTGGGACACGGCGCAGCCTGGAAGAGGTAAAAAAGCTGATCGACGAGATCAACGCATTATTCGTTGAGGCCTCCGTGCCCGTCGGCTTAAACGTCATCGGCCAGTACACCTTCGCCGACCTGGGTATGACTCTCACCTACGGGGCCAAGGGCTGCAGCGACACTTGCACCGGATGCAAGGGAAGTTGCTCGGGTACTTGTGACGGATGCACTGGCTGCAGCGGTTGCACTGGTACCACCCAGTCGGGTTGCGAGCAACAGCAAGACCTTGACGGTTTCTTTTCCATGCTTCAGGACCCGCGCGTTTCCCAAATTCTGGCGTTCGCCGCCAATAAAGGGTAATCGCGGCTCATGAGTTTATATGAAGCCGATTGTTCTCCCCAGGTCGAGACCAAGATCCTGGGGCTCAACCTTACCGAGCAATGCAACCTCAACTGCAGCTACTGCTACCAGGGGGCGCGTCGCGACAACCGCAGAAACCAGATGTCTTTCGAGACGGCCACCTCGGCGATCGACGATCACCTGTCCCGGGATGATGAGTTCAAGGACGTGCTGATTGAGTTGATCGGCGGTGAGGTCTTTCTCTACTGGCCGCTGGTGCGGGACGTAATCACATGGACTCTTGATCGGCACAGCAGCTGGAAAAAACATTTCTCCTTTTTCATCGATACCAACGGAACCCTGCTGAACGACGAGATCAAGGCCTGGCTGTTCGAGAGAAGACATCACGTCGTCGTGGGATTGAGCCTGGACGGGACCCCGGAGGCCCATGATCTCAACCGTTCGGACAGCTATGCTCTCATTGAACCTCACATTCCCTTTTTCGCCCGGACCTGGCCCCATCAAACGGTTAAAATGACCCTTCACCCGAGCACGCTGCCGATGCTTTTTCGCAACATCACCCACGTCATGAGCCTGGGTCTTCCGGTTTCGGCCAACGTACCTCTCGAGGACATCTGGGGCCCGCTTGCCGAGAAGGCCGGGCACGTGAAGATCTTCAAGCAGGAGATCGAGAAGCTGGTGGACTTCTTCAGCAGCAACTCTCAGATCCCGTTGCCGAGCATCATCGACCTGCCTATCGCCGCTGTCACCTCCGAAGAGGATCACGACCGGCCGTGGTGCGGTTCCGGCCGGAACATGGTGGCCATCGAGACCAACGGCAGGATCCTGCCCTGCAACCGTTATGCGGCCATGTCTTTCGACCAGACGCTTTTCGACCATCCCCCGATCCCCAAAGCGGTTCCCTGCGACGGCTGCTTTTTCAAGGCCGCCTGCCAGACGTGCGAGGCCCACAACTGGGAGGTGAACGGCCACCCGGATGCCCGAACCAGCTTTCACTGCGAGTTCATTAAGGTTCAGATCTGGGGTACGGCCCAGGTGCAAGCCGTCCGGCTGGAAAAGCGGGTGCGTGAGATCAAGTCCATGCCGGAGGAGGAAAGGCTTGCGCACCAGGACGAGCTTGCCCTGATCCGCCGGCAGTTGGTCTCCGTTGCCGCCGTCCTGGAGCATTTGGAGAATGAGGCGATCGTGCCGGGGGCGGCGGCCTTCTGATCCACAGCAGTGTCCTGCGGATCATCCTGCCTTATAGATTTCTGTAATAACCCGATCCCCTTAGGATAAGGTGCAATGATCACGAAAAAAGGGAGGACCCCCTTTATGGAGAGGAGGGGGTCATCCCTTTTGGCTCACCGGTGCGCCTGGATTGCTCCGTATCTTTGTCCGTGTATTTGCCCGTGTCTTTGCCGTGTATTTACCCGAGTCTTAGAGTTGAAGTTTGCTCCGTATGTTTTGCTCCGCTGTATGATCCGTTTGCTGGTCTGATGTTACCCCGTGTTCAGCGCCGATATCTGCTTCATCGCTTGTTTCGCTTGAGGCTGCACCGGCTTCAGTTGTTGTTATCTCCAGCGGCCGGCTGTTATAATCATCCGAATCCGCTTTCTTGACTGAGTCTGGATTCGTGGAGTCCGGCTGTGTTTTTTATTTTCAGGTTCAGGCCTTCTGGGCCTGCGCCCCGGCGGCCTTGTACGCGACCTTTTCCTTCACGAACTCGATTACCATCCGATCCACCGAGTAGTGCCTCGTGTAGGCGGCGGCCACCGTCAGAATCAGGAGGGTCGCTACCAGCATCACCGGGCTGGAGCTGGAGACGCCCGCCAGCAAGAAGTTAAGGTTCATCAGGGCCCCCATCAGGGCCGCGACAGTGGTCAGGGCGCCCAGGATGAGGGCGATTCCGACCAGGACCTCACCATAAGCCACCAGGTAGGAGAAGACCTTCGCGTTCGGGAGCGCGATCTTCTCGACGAAGCCCGCGTACCAGCTCTTGACCTCTGGGTGATCACCGGCGGCCTTGGCGAGTGCACCCTTCAGGAACCCGGCCACCGCGACTCCGGCCTGCTCCCCTGTCCACACCGGCTGTCCCACCTTGCCCATACCGGCCTGCAGCCACTGCCACCCAATCCACATCCGCACCAGAGTCCACGCCACCCGCTTCAAGATAGTCATCAGTCCGCGCCTCCTTGCTACAAGATCCTCTTGGCAACAAGATCCTTTTGCCACCAGCCTGCTACCAGCCGTTTGACCTCCTGCTACCAGCCGTTTGACCTTTTGATTTGAGCGTAGGCTCCTTTTCATCTTGAGCTGTCGCTCTCTTCGCCTTGATCCTAAAACATCCTGAAATATACTCATATCGGGGCGCAACCCTAGGTTGATGTCCCTTTATACAGTAATGAGTCGCGGGAAGCACACCAGGCGGTCATTCTTCAAAAACCCTATTGGAACCGGTCACGCGACCTGATCCGGCCGGCGTTCCAGAAGCTAGCTCCATGTTGCGATCGAATTAGGTTCATTGATGGAGAAGCTTTTTTGTTCTACGATGGTGATCCACCGGCTTAAAATACCTGCGGAACCCCTTGCGGCTGCTTTCCGCATGTGCCAGAGTATTACGGGGGGGAGGAGAACGTCCCGCCATTGTAGAAAATTTCGCGAGGGTCATCGGCCTCGGTCGCGCTCCGTAAAGAAACCTATGGCGGCGCAACCTTGGGCTTTCTTTTTGTAAGGGCTTCTTTCAGTAGTTTGCCGTAGATCCAACTGAGCGTTTGGCCCATCAGATGTCCCCGTGCTCATTGCGGGAGAGGAGGGGATGGAATTGCGGGAGATTCATGTAGATCAAATCACAGGCGCCGTCCGGGAGATGTGCATGCAGGCGTGCTACGACCTTCCGGAAGATGTGGCCGCCGCCCTGACGGCCGCGAGGGAGCGGGAAGAGTCGGAACTGGGGCGGGAGATCCTGGGCGAACTGCAGGAGAACATCGCCATTGCCCGTGAACGCCGGGTGGCCATCTGCCAGGACACGGGGATCACCGTTGTCTTTGTCAAACTGGGCCAGGATGTGCGGATCGTGGGCGGCAGTTTCAACTCGGCCATCAACGAGGGGGTCCGGCGCGGATACACCGAGGGTTACCTGCGGAAATCGGTGGTTTGCGATCCCCTGGAGCGTAAGAACACGGGAGACAATACCCCGGCCGTCATTCATATCGAGGTTGTCCCCGGTGACGGGTTGCACCTGACGGTGGCCCCCAAGGGGATCGGGAGCGAAAATATGAGCGGGGTCAAGATGCTTGTTCCCGCGCTCGGGTCCCAGGGAGTAATCGACTTCATCTATGAAGTGGTCGAGCGGGCCGGGCCCAACCCCTGCCCGCCCATCGTGGTCGGGGTGGGGATCGGCGGCACGATGGAGAAGGCCGCCATCCTGGCTAAGAAGGCCCTCTTCAGGCCGCTGGGGCAGCCGCACTCTCTTCCCCACATCGCCGAACTGGAGCAGAAGTCCCTGGAACGGATCAATAATTCAGGGATCGGGCCGATGGGCCTGGGGGGCAGGACCACGGCCCTTGCCGTTCAGGCAGAGGTTTACCCGACCCACATCGGCGGCTTGCCGGTGGCGGTCAACATCCAGTGCCACGCTTGCCGTCACGCCGAGAAGGAACTGTGAGGGAGTGAGGGTAATGGCGAAAACGATCACGACTCCGCTGGACGAGAAGACGGCCCGCAGCCTCAAGGCCGGAGACCGGGTGCTGATCGACGGGGTGATCTACACCGGACGGGACGCCGCCCATGCCCGGCTGTTGGAGATGGCCAAGAAAGGCGAGCCCTGGCCGTTGGACCTGCAGGACCAGATCATCTACTACGTGGGCCCGTGCCCGGAGAAACCGGGTCAGGTCATCGGACCGGCCGGTCCGACGACGAGCGGCCGGATGGATCTCTTCACCCCGGCCCTGCTGGAGAAAGGGTTGCGGGGGATGATCGGGAAGGGTTCCCGGTCGCCCCAAGTGGTGGAGACGATGAAGAAGGTCGGAGCGGTTTACTTTGTGGCCACCGGTGGAGCCGCGGCCCTCATCGCTGATCGAATCACGGCCTCCGAACTTGTCGCCTTCGGCGAACTGGGCACCGAGGCCATCCGCCGGTTGGTGGTCAAGGAATTTCCGGTCATCGTGGCCCTTGACTCCGATGGAAACGATCTTTACAAGATCGGCCGGGAGAAATTCAGGGTCGCGGTTTAGGAGCGCCTTGCATTTCCCTGCATAGGTCTTAAAACAACCTGCAAAGGTCCTATTAATAAGTAGAAGGAAGGGAACAAGTTGTCGACCGAATCCGTCCGCGTTCAAGCTTTAAGGCTGCACCGGGAGAACCGGGGCAAGATCGCGGTGGTGAGCAAGGTTCCGGCCCGTAACGCTACCGACCTGACCCTGGCCTACACCCCGGGGGTGGCGGAGCCTTGCCGGGAGATTTACGCCCAGCGGGAGATGGTCTACGAGTACACCAGCAAGGGCAACATGGTGGCCGTCGTCACCGACGGATCTGGGGTCCTCGGGCTTGGGAACATCGGGCCGGAGGCCGCCATCCCGGTGATGGAAGGGAAGGCCGTCCTCTTCAAGTGCCTGGGCGGGGTCGACGCTTTCCCGATTTGCCTCACCACTCAGTCCGTTGATGAAATCGTCTGGATCGTCAAGACCATCGCTCCTGTCTTCGGCGCGGTCAACCTGGAGGATATCGCGGCGCCCCGCTGCTTCGAGATCGAGGAGCGCCTTAAGAAGGAAACCGATATCCCCATCTTTCATGACGACCAGCATGGAACGGCCGTCGTGGTCTCCGCCGGCTTGATCAACGCCTTCAAACTGGTGGGGAAGAAGTGGGAGGACGTCACCATCGTGATCAACGGGGCAGGCGCCTCGGGGATCGCGGTGACCAAGATGCTGCTTGCCCTGGGCGCCGGAGACGTCATCCTTCTGGATACTTCCGGGATCATCTACGAGGGACGCCCCATCGGCATGAACCCCTTCAAGGAAGTGATGTCCCGTCGTACCAACTCCCGGAGGATGAAGGGCGGACTGAATGACGCCCTCAAAGGCGCGGACGTCTTCGTCGGCCTTTCCCGACCGGGACTGGTGACCGCGGAGATGGTCCGGACGATGGCGGACAAGGCCATCGTTTTCGCGATGGCCAATCCAATCCCGGAGATCCTCCCAGCGGAAGCGGCCGCCGGCGGTGCCGCCATCACTGCTACCGGCCGTTCCGACTACGACAACCAGATCAACAATTCATCGGCTTTCCCAGGAATTATGCGGGGGGCCCTGGATGTCCGGGCCAGTGATATCACCGAGGGCATGAAAATGGCCGCTGCCAGGGCTCTGGCCTCCCTGGTCTCGGACCAGGAACTCCGGTCGGATTATATCGTGACCGACACCTTCGACCCGCGGATTGCCCCGGCGGTGGCCCAGGCGGTGGCCCGCGCCGCCCTGGAAGAGGGCGTGGCCAGGGTCCACGTGGATCCGGCCGAGGTGGCCCGGAAGGCTGAACGGCTGCTGCTGCAGGCCCGGGCGAAGGCTTAAAGGCGCGGCTGAGATAGAAAGAGGCAACACCAGAGGAAGCCGGGCGTCCAAGGGCGCCCAGGCTTGAAGCAACGGGGGGTTCGAGAGTGAAACTTTACGAGTACCTGGCGAAGGAGGTCTTCGCCCGGCATGGTATTCCCGTGCCGCGTGGCGGAGTTGCCTCCACGCCCGAGGAAGCTGAGGCCCGGGCCCGGGAGGTGGGGGGACCGGTGGCCGTCAAGTCCCAGGTCCTTGCCGGAGGCAGGGGCAAGGCCGGAGGGATCACCTTCGCCGATACGCCCGCCCAGGCACGGGAAGCCGCCGAACGGCTCCTGGGGACTGAACTGAAAGGTCTCATGATCGA
>JACPQU010000203.1 GCA_016190305.1 Bacillota bacterium | reverse complement strand
GATATGGCCTACCGGGAACTCCTGGAAAAAGCATCCTTCCTGGACCCGCTGGAGCAGCGCGGAGAAAAACTGAACGGCGGGTTCCCCGACCTTCTCAAAGATCTTTACGGCCTGCTGTTCAAGCTCGCCCCGGTGATGAACCCTGAGGAGACGCTCGCGCCTACCCACCGGGCTCACCGGGGCTGGCTGGCGACCGTGGCCGCCAATCCGGCTTACAACCGCCTGCGCGTGTTCACCAGACTCGACGAGGTCTCCTCAATGATCGGAGTGCGCCAGCTCGGTGAGATCCTGTTGACGGTGATGACCCCGGATTCCCGGAACCAGGGGGATCGAGCCGAACCCTCATCCTCTTCCGGGAAAGAAGAAGGGGATCGGGCCGGGGGTACGGCAAGCGAGGATGGGGACCAGTCGGACATGGATCGGCAGGTGGAACGCGCCCTGGATCGTTCCGCCGAAGAAGCAGAACTCCTTCAGCAGCTCTATAACTGGGGCCGGGATCGCGCTTCCCCCTCGTCCGTTTCACTCCGGGAACGGATCACTCTGGCGGAGGAGATCCTGCGCAACCCCGATTTCCGCAAGCTTGCGAGGTTGATGGGGCGCATGAAGCGGATCGCTTTGGCCTCGCGGCCCCGTTGCACCAAGGGCGTGCCGGGGGGGGTCATCGACGTGGAGACCGGGCAGGACCTGGCCGTCATCCTCCCGAGCGAGCTCATGGATTTGCCCCACCCGGTCCGCAGTAGGGATTTCCACAGGCGTTTCCTGGAGCGGAAACTTCTCCAGTATGGACAGGAGGGAAAGGAGAACCTCGGAAGGGGACCCCTCGTCATCTGCTTGGACTCCTCGGGGTCGATGCGGGGGGAAACCGATCTGCTGGCCAAAGCCGTCACCCTGGCCCTGGTGGAACTGGCCCGCCGGGAGCGGCGGAACTGCGCGGTGATTCTTTTCTCTCATCCATCCCACGGCCTGGAGGGTCAGTGGTCCCACCCGGGGATCCGCACCTTCCATTTCGGGAAGCAAACCGGGCCGGCCCTGATCACGGAGATGGCCACCGCTTTTCTGGATGGAGGCACGGCCTTCGGCCCGCCCCTGGAGGAGACGATCCGGGTCCTCCGCTCCGATGAGCACCGGCATCTGAAGGGTGCGGACACCATCTTCATCACCGACGGCGCCGCAGCCCTGCTCTCGGAGCCCCTGATGGCCCAGATCGATTACGAAAAGCGCCACAAGGACCTGCGGATCATCGGAATCCTCATCGGCAAGGGAGCGCGGCGGGCGGTCATCGAGAGCTTCGCCGAGGTCTGCCTGTCCATCGAGAACCCGCGCCAGCCGGAGGCCTGGGAGGAGATCCTTCAGCACCTGGCCAGGAGCCTCTCCCGTTCCACGTCGTCCCGCTCCGCCCAGTCCCGCTCCGCCGGTTCGCGGAGCCCGGGATTCAGCAGCCCTCCATCCGCCAGAGGTTGAGACCGGTAACCTCGTCCTTCTCCCGCTGCAGAGCGGGTCCCTCAAGTTCAAGGATCGAAGCCTCTCCGGCGAAGACCCAGGCTCCCTTCAAGAGGTGCCCGCCGAACGTCCTGCCCTTCTCGTCGGAGAAGACAACATGCAGGTGGGCCATCGTCCTTCCGTCCGTCCCGGTCGAAAGGCTGCCGGTGCAGTGCGCCAGTTCGAGGGGGCCGGACAGGGTGATTGTCTCGTACCGGTGCTCGTCCTGGTGATAGGCCGCCAGGACGGCTCCCTTGACGGCGCCGATGGCTTGAACGACCCCCACGGAGATCCCCTCCCGATGAGCGGCCTCCTCAATGGACTCCAGCAGATCCGACCCGTGAGCCAGCCTGGCCAGCAAGAACCGCCCCTGGCGATAGGACCAGGTCTTCATGCGTGTGACCCGCCTCCCTCTTTTTCATGGAAGTATCGGATGATCCGGTAATTGGTATCCCTCTGGGCCGGGTGGAAGCCCGCCCCCCGGATGGACTCCACGATCTCCGCCGACCCCATCCGGAAGGTCACCCCGGCGGCCCGCACCACGTTTTCCTCCAGCATCGTTCCGCCGAAATCGTTGGCCCCGAAGGCCAGGGCCACCTGGGCCACCTTCGCCCCCTGGGTCACCCACGAGACCTGGAGGTTGGGCACGTTATCCAGGTACAGCCGGGAAACGGCCAGGGTTCGCAGGTAATCCAGGGCGGAGGCCGGCTGGCGGACCTTCCCGGCAAGGGCCGTGTGGCGGGGCTGGAAGGACCACGGGATGAAGGCGGTGAACCCCCCCGTCTCGTCCTGGAGCCGCCGCACCCGATCCAGGTGCAGGATCCTCTCCCGGGGCGTCTCCAGGTGCCCGAACATCATGGTGGCGGTGGTCCTCATCTCCAGCCGGTGGGCCTCCCGCATCACCCCGATCCACTCCCGCCAGCCGATCTTGCGGGGGCTGATCCGGCGCCGGACCCGATCCGCCAGGATCTCCGCCCCTCCCCCGGGAAGCGAGTCCAGGCCGGCTTCCCGGAGCAAGACCAGGATACGAGGGATCGGGATGGCTTCCAAAACAGCCAGGTGGACGATCTCGGGCGGAGAAAGGGAGTGGATATGTACCGGGAAGCGATCCTTGATCCCCTTCAGGAGCCCCACGTACCAACTCAGCCGGAGGCCGGGGTGCAGGCCCCCCTGCATGAGGATCTGGGTGGCTCCCGCTTCGACCGCCTCTGCGATCTTCCGGTGGACGGCTTCATAGGAGAGGACATAGGCCTCCGGGTGGCCGGCCGGCCGGTAGAAGGCGCAGAACCGGCAGCCGCTGGTGCAGACGTTGGAGAAGTTGATGTTGCGATCGGCCACAAAAGTGACGACTCCGCCCGGATGCCGGAGCTTCCGGACCCGGCCGGCGGCCAGGCCCACGGAAAGGAGATCTCCCTTTTCGAGGAGCAGGGCGCCCTCCTGAAGGGAGAGCCGGTGTCCGGCTATGGCCCGGTCCAGGATCTCCGAGACCTCCGGAAACGGGGACGCGATGTCCCGATCCCGGACTTCCGGAAGCCCTCGATCGGGATTGATCAACTGATCCGGCTTGATCACCTTGTCCCGCACGCATCCCCCACCTCCGCATCCCAAATCCTGAGCAGGGCGGGGCCGTTCCCCCTACCGTTCCCGCTGCATCCCTCGCCGCCGGCATCCCCCGGCCGCGGCCCCCCGCAGGATCCGCCCAGAAGGCCGTGAGCGCCGGCCATCCCGGCGAAGAGCTCGAAACCCCGGCGGGCGGATGGATCCAGGTCATAGCGGAGCAAGCGAAAGTAACGCCGGATGAATCCCGGCGGATAACCCTCGGCGCCGGCGGACCGATCCGCCAGGGTGTCCCGGCGCGTTAATCCAATGTCCCTGCTAGCCTGGAGGGAACGAAGGACTGCCGCCACGTCGCCGGGTCGCTCCCGAACGCTTTCCGGTCGGACCGCCCAAACGGCGAAGACCATCCGCTCGCCGGTGAGGGTCTTCCACTCCTGCCCCAAATCGTAAACGCTGATCCCGCTCGACTCCCCGACCCGTTCCAGGCCCTTGAGGGCCTCGTCCCCGATCAGGAGCGCCGCTTCAGCGGAACCAAGCATGCGACCCAGGTCCGGAGCCGCGGTCTCGTAACGGGGGCGGACCCCCTTCTCGGCCATCAGGATCTTGAGGAGCGCTACCGAACTGGCGGATGAGGTGGTCAGGCTGACCGCCGCAGCGTCCAGATCCGCCAGGGAACGCTTGCTGAAGAGGAGGATGCTCCCCACCGGCCCGTCACAACTGATGGAGAGATCGGGAAGCACGTAGGGCCGATCCGATTCCGCCCCCCCCGCTTGCAGGGTGAACTCCGCGTAGGCGAAGGAGGAGATCGGGGCGATGTCCACCTCCCCGCGGCGGAAGAGGCGGTTCAACTCGGCCGGGGTTCCATAGACCAGTTCAGCGGCCAGGGGGATCTCCCCGCGCTCAAGGGCGTCGTACACCGGCAGGCAGTTCAGATAGTCGACCCGGCCAAGCCGCAACGGCCCGGCTCCCTTGCCGATATCCCGGTCATCCACCCGGGCTCACCCCCTAGAAATCCATCCGGACGATGTTGTACAGGGTATCCCTTTCCACCGGGACCCGGCCGGCCTCCCGGATCATCTGGATAAACTCCTCCGGCGGGGTGTACTGGCCCGTCGAGGCTCCCGCCGCGTGGGTGATCCGCTCCTCGCGCACCGTGCCGTCCAAGTCGTCGACCCCGAAGGAAAGGCTGATCTGGGCCATCTTCAGGCCGATCATGATCCAGAAGGCCTTGATGTGGTCGAAGTTATCCAGCAAGAGTCTGGCCGCCGCGGGCACCCGGAGATCATCGTAGCCGCTGGTGGCGGGAAGCTCTTCGAGGCGGGTGTTGGTCGGATGAAAGGCGAGGGGGATGAAGGTCTGGAAACCGCCGGTCTCATCCTGGAGAGCCCGCAGTTT
>JACPQU010000018.1 GCA_016190305.1 Bacillota bacterium | reverse complement strand
GCATCAAAGTCAAGCCGGGCGAGGCTGTCAGGATCCTCTTCACGAACATCGGGGGCACCAGCGGTGACAAAGTCGTTCTCGCCTCCGACGCGGCCGGGATCGCGAAGTTCGAGCTGAAGTCCGGCGGGCGAAAGGTAGTCGAAATCAAGGCGACCGCCGAACCCGGTAAAATCGAGGTCAAGAACCTGGAGGATTCCCTCGGCAAACCCTTCGTGATCGAGGTGGATCCCGACGCCGGCCAGAAGGCCGATAAGCCGGCCAACGCGCCGGCCGGCCAGGGCGGCGCCAGGGAGGTCAAGCTGGAGACCCGGCAACTGCAGTTCAATATCAAGAGTCTTAAAGTCAAGGCCGGGGAAAAGATCCGGTTCGTTCTGACCAACAACGATGATGAAAAGCATAACCTGGTGATGCTGACCCAGGGGATCATGTCACCGGATGTGAACGGCGGGAAGACGGGATCGTTCGATCTTACCATGCCGGTGATGGCGGGGACCTACCGGTTCACCTGCACCTATCACCCGGCCACGGGGTTCGACTTGATCGTGGAGTAGAAGCATCGTGTCAAGGACGGCGCGACGGGCCGGATGACGGAATAGACCGGAAACGGCTGATCGCCCGGAGTACAGGACTTGATCGAAAACCTGGTCGAAACGAGGGGTGGCCGGAGCAAGACGCCGGCCACCCGCATTATAAATAAGATTCAGAGGTTTTTTCAGGATTTGATCGGATTCCAGCTATACCGGGAAGTTCCCGTGCTTCTTGGCCGGCCTCGTTTCCCGCTTGGTCCGGAAGGCCAGCAGGGCGCACGCCAGCCGGGCCCGGACGTCCGCCGGATCGATGACGTCATCCACGTATCCCCGCGCGGCTCCCACGTAAGGGTTGGCGAAACGCTCCCGGAACTCGGCGATCTTCTCCTTGCGGGTCGCGGCCGGGTTCTCCGCCTTTTCGATGGCGTCGCGGAAGATGATGTTGGCCGCGCCTTCAGGACCCATCACGGCGATCTCGGCGGTGGGCAGGGCCAGGACGAGGTCCGCCCCCAGGTGGCGGCTGCACATGGCGATATAGGCCCCGCCGTAGGCCTTGCGGACGATCACCGTCAGCTTGGGCACGGTGGCCTCCGAGTAGGCGTAGAGCAGCTTGGCCCCGTGGCGGATCACCCCGCCGTGCTCCTGGCCGACCCCGGGGAGGTACCCCGGCACGTCCGTGAAAGTCACGAGGGGGATGTTGAAGGCGTCACAGAAACGGATGAAACGGGATGCCTTGTCCGAGGCGTTCACGTCCAGGCACCCGGCCATGAACCGGGGCTGGTTGGCGATCACCCCCACCGGATGCCCGGCCAGGCGGCTGAAGCCGACGATGATGTTGGTCGCGAAGAGGGGCTGGACCTCCAGGAATTCGCCGTTGTCCACCACTTCCCGTACCAGGGTTCCCATATCGTAGGGCTTGTTGGGATCGGTGGGGATCAGGCCCTGCAGCGAAGGACACAGCCTCCCGGGGTCGTCCCCTGTCTCCGTCACGGGGGGATCCTCGGCGTTGTTTGATGGGAGGTAGGATAGGAGACGCTTGACCTGGTTGAAGCACTCCTCTTCGGAGCCGGCGATGAAGTGGGCGCACGCGCTGACCTGGTTGTGGATCTTGGCGCCGCCCAGTTGCTCGAAGGAGACCTCTTCCCCGGTCACCGCTTTGATCACCTGGGGCCCGGTGATGAACATGTAGCCGCCCTCCACCATGAAGACCCAGTCGGTGAGGGCGGGGGAGTAAACCGCTCCCCCCGCACACGGCCCGGTAATGATCGAGATTTGCGGGATGACCCCCGAGGCCAGGGTGTTCCGGTAGAAGATCTCGCCGTAACCCTTGAGGGCGTCCACCCCTTCCTGGATCCTGGCACCTCCGGAATCGTTGATGGCGATGAAGGGGGCGCCGACCCTGGCGGCGGTGTCCATCACCTTGCAGATCTTCTGGGCGTGCATCTCGCCCAGGGTGCCGCCGATGACGGTGAAGTCCTGGGCGGAGACGAAGGCCGTCCGGCCCCCGATCGTTCCGTGCCCGGTGACCACCCCGTCCCCGGGGGCCTGCACCTTGTCCATCCCGAAAAAGGTGGCCCGGTGGGAGGCGTAGGTGTCCATCTCCACGAAGGAACCCTCGTCCAGAAGCCGGCTCAGCCGCTCCCGGGCGGTCAGCTTGCCCTTCTCGTGCTGCTTGGCGATCTTGTCTTCCCCGCCGCCGAGCCGCACGGCATTTCGCCTGACCTCGAGCTCCCTCAGTCTGTCCTCCATATTCAAGATGACGTCCCCTCCGTTCGGCGATGGTGGTGATCTGGGAATCCAGGGAGGTCGGACCCAGCTTCTCGCTCTGTACCGTTGTTTATTCCGGCCAAGTTGTTCATCCCGGCCAAGGCCGGAAGAGATAAGGACCGTGAGGATCCCTTTTCATCCGCCGGCCGCAAGGTGACCCCTTTGATGGTGACGTTCACCGCCCGGACCTGCAGCCAGGTCATCTGCTCAAGGGTTTCACACGCCCTGTTCTGAACCTCCCGGGCCGAAGCGGACAGGTTGGCGCCGAAATACACGTGGACATGAAGGTTGACCACCAACCCTTCGTCCACCTGCACGTCAGCCTGGGAGACCCTGGCAATCTCCGCGCAGCGTTCCGCCGCCGCGGTGGCGATGGCCATGATCGCATAAGGGGAAATATCCAGCTTGCCCATGGGGGTGAACGGGGGACGGACAATGGTCTTTTCGGCGACGGGATAGGCATTGCCCTGCCGCTGGCGGAGCAGGATCCGGAGCGGGAAGGCCCAGAAACCGGGCAGCTTGCGCTGGACCTCCATCGTGGGAACCGGAATGACGTGCTTTCCCTGCGAGAGGCGGGCCTCGCGGGCGGCGCGCATCTCGTGGGGAGAAGCGATATCCTGGATCAGGATGAACTTGGCCGGATATGGGAGTTGAAGGGTCTGGCAGATCTTGCCGATCATCTTCAAAGACGTACCGAGAATGAGGAGCCGGTGGGGTGCGAGCACCGAGAGATGGGCCCTTACCTCCCCGGCGTGCCGGGGATCGAAGAAGGTCGCTTTTTTAACGGCCTTGAACACCAGGCGTTCGGCCTTGGCCGATTGGCCGGCGATGATCTTGTTCTTATGAATGAGGAGCCCGTCGTCCACGATGACCTCGATCTCGTGGTCGAGGGCCACGTTCAGGGCCCGGTGACTTTTTCCGGTACCGCTGGGTCCCACAAGGGCGTAAACCTCCAACGTCTTCCTCCCGTTGCACCGTCGGTTCGGACCTGTAATTCATCATTTCCCGGGTCTCAACCCGGTTCTATTGTATCTCTGCCGGCGTCGATTCCCAACACCGTCACCCAGCCGGACAAATGAACGCGCCGGACTTTGGGAACATCCGGTCCCCTGCGACATCCTTGAAGAAATCCCGGAACTCCAGGCCGAAACAAGCTGTTGATTTCCGGTTTACCCCGATAAATCCTGCCCCTCTCCAAGCTCAGAGCCGCTCTTGACGGGAGGCCGGGAGGAAGTGGCGCCGGGTAGTCCGAATAGGAAGGGTGTTCCAGGCCAAACCTGATCGAAGGGGCTTTTCGGTTTGGGTTGGACACCCCGTTCCGGCGCCGGGAGAAGTCTCCTGAACATGCACAGCGCCAAGCGTTCAAGGGGAGGACTAAAGTACTTGAAGCTACACGTTCTGGGGGTGCACTCACCCTTCCCCGGACCTGACGGAGCCAGCCTGGGGTACCTGGTGGAGGAGAACGGCCGCGGGATCCTGCTGGATTGCGGTACCGGGATCTACGCGAGGGTTGCGGAGAAGGGATGGATGGGCAAGCTCTCCGCGATCATCCTGTCCCACTTCCACCCGGATCACAGCGCGGATATCTTTCCTTTCTCCTTTGCGGCTTTTCACGCGGTCCGAACCGGGCTGAGGCCGGGTCCGTTACCGCTATATATTCCTCCAGGGGAAAGGCCCACCCTGGAAAGCCTCATCGACGGCTTCGGCGGCCTCCACGTCTATTTCAGAGAGGGTCTGGAGATCCGAGAGTATGCGGCAGGAGTCCCTCTGCTGATCGGGGATCTCCGGATCGTTCCCCATCCCGTCTCCCACACCATCCCCACCTACGGTTTCAGCTTGCAAGGAAATGGGTCCGGAACCCTGGCCTACTCAGGTGACAGCCGCGACGATCCCTCCCTTGTCAAGCTTGCCCGGGAGGCGGACTTCTTCCTGTGCGAAGCGGCTTCAACGGAGCCGGGAACAGCGGGGCGCTACGGTCACCTTACCCCCTCCCAGGCGGGGCGGTTGGCCCACGAGGCCGCATGCCGGACGCTCATGTTGACCCACTTCTTCCCGGGGATCGATCGCCGGGCGTGGATCAAGGAGGCTGCGGCAGCCTATCCGGGGCCGATCACGGCCGTGGAGCCCGGAACCACCTACGAGATCAGACCCCCGGCGCTCCCTTTCCCGGAAGTTCCTTTTTCAACGGACCCTTCATCGAGAGGGTGACGGTCACGGCCCAACCTTTTCCCCCTGCCGACCTTTTCCTGCGAACCCTGGTGAGCCTGGGGGGCCTGACCCGGGCGGAACGGCTCTGTTCGCTCCTGGCTGCCATTGGGGAGAAGGGGTCCATCAGCGCGGCGGCGTCCGGGATGGGACTCTCCTACCGTCACGCCTGGGGGCTGATCGGTGAGGCCGAAAACGCCCTCGCTCGCGCTCTCCTGGAGCGCAAGGTGGGAGGACCGGGGGGGGGTGGAGCAGCGCTGACCCCGGCGGCGGGAGAACTCCTGGAGCACCATCGATCTTTTCGGAGGGCCGGGGCGGTGGAAGGGGCCAGGGCGGGAATAGAGAAAGCGGCTGCAGCGGGAATAGAGAAACCGGAGGGAGCGGCGGTAGGGACGGGAACCGGCAATAGTGCCGGCTCCCTCGCCGGAACGGGGGCACCCCCCGGGCCGGGCGGAGCCGTAAAGCTCCCCCTGCTCATCGCCGGCACCATCGGTCCGATCGAAACCGGACTGCTCGGCGCCCTGGAAGCGGCCTACCATGCCCGCCGGAGCGGCCTTGTGCGCCACATCGCCGCCGGGAGTGGGCAGGCCCTGGACCTGGCCCGCGCGGGCCGGGTCGACCTGGTCCTGGCTCATGCCCCGCTCCAGGAGGAGGCCTTTGTCCGGGAGGGGTTCGGAACCGGACGCCACCCCCTGATGCGAAACGATTTCATGGTCGTCGGGCCGCGGTCCGACCCGGCCCGCTCGGCCGGCGCCGGTGGAGCCGCGGACGCCCTGAGACGGATCGCCGCCGCGCCGGCGCCCTTCGTCAGCCGGGGCGATCGGTCCGGTACCCACCTTAAGGAGTCGGCCCTCTGGGAGGCGGCGGGAGTAGAGGCGAACTTTCCAGGCTACCAGGTTTACGAGGGAGGCGCCCTGGGAAGCGCGGCAACCCTGCGGCACGCAGCGGCCGCCGGGGCCTATACCCTGGTTGACCGGGCCACCTTCACCATCTTCACGAAGGAATGGAGGGATCGAACCCCCGGAGAGGCTGCCGGGTCCCCGGGGCTGACCGTCCTGTTTGAAGGAGACCCCGTTCTGGATAATCTCTTTTCCCTCATCCCGGTGGCGCGGGGATCTTTCCCCGGAGCCGAACCATCGAAGGCCCTGGATTTCGTCGTCTGGGCCACCGGTCCGGAAGGACAGGAATTGATCGCTGAGTTCGGCCGCGTCACTTACGGCAGGCCCCTTTTCACACCTGTCGGCCCATCCGCCCCATCCGCCCCATCCGCCCCTTCCACCCCGGCCGCCGGCCGCTGACTTTCCGTGCTATCCGCCTTGTTACCGGGCTGCGATAGATAAAGGTAAAAGTCGCCAGCACCTGAGCCAAATACTCTATGCTAGCATTATCTTGTAGGCTCCCATACAAGAGTGAGTGCTTAAAAATGAAAGCGCTTGACGAGATCAGCGGCAGACGGACCGCCGCGGTGCCGTGCTGCCGGTTATCGGTTGGGGATTTATTCGGGGTTGGGGGTATACAGGAGGGACTCATGATGCGGGTCTTACTGGTCGAGGATGAAACTGGATTTGCCGGAGGCTTGAAACGGCGTTTTGCCCAGGAAGGAATCGAAGTGGATATGGTCTCCGACGGCCGGCAGGGTCTGGACCGTGCCCGCAGCGGCGGCTATGACCTCGTTCTCCTGGACCTGATGTTGCCAAAGATGGACGGCATCGAGGTCTGCCGGGAGTTGCGCAGGAACTCCGAGGTCCCGGTGATCATGCTGACGGCGCGGGATGACGATGTGGATAAAATCCTCGGTTTAGAGATCGGCGCCGACGACTATCTGACCAAGCCCTTCAATTTTCGCGAGTTGCAAGCACGCATCCGGGCGGTCATGCGCCGGGCCCGGGTCCGGAATACCCCCGGGGTGAATGAAGAGCGCATCCAGTTGGGAGGTCTCATCCTGGACGCCCGGCGCCGCGCGGTCCTTGTCGATGGTGATCCGGTGGACGTAACGGCGCGGGAGTTCGATCTCCTCTGGCTCCTGGCATGTCATCCGGAGCGAGTCTTCACCCGGGAGGAACTCTTGGACCGGATCTGGGGCTTTGACCATCACGGCGATACCCGGATGGTCAATGTCCAGGTCCGCCGCTTGAGACAGAAGATCGAGTCCGACAGGGCAGAGCCGAGATTTCTGCGCACCAAGTGGGGTGTCGGTTACTATCTGATTGACGAGGAGTGTCCGCGGTAGCGTGCGCTTCAAGCTGGGTCTGCAACTGACGGCCGTCTTCCTCCTGATCACCTTTCTCGTGGTCGGCACCGCCGGCTATCTGTTTTTCAACACTTTTCGCCGGCGGCTCATTGACGAGCGTTCCATGGCCCAGCTCACGCAGACCAATATCATCGCCAGCGGGGTGGCGCCTCTCATCGGGGAGGACCAGGTCGAGGCGCGGCAAATCCTGCGGACGCGGAGCCGCGAGGTGGGCGCGCGTCTTGTTTTCCTCGATCCGCGGGGGCGGGTTGCGCTCGATGCGTCGGCCGGTATGGCTGAGCGTCATCTGGAGGGAGAGCGCCTGGACCATCCGCTGGTGGAATCCGCTCTGGCCGGTGGCCAGGAGACTTCGGTGCAGTTCCTCGATGGTGTCGGATGGACGATGTATTCAACCGTACCGGTGATCCGCCGTGGCGAGATCATCGGCGTCCTGTTCGTATCCGAAGGGATCGACGACATCGTTGCAGCCCTCGTGGATCTGTCCAGGCAACTGGCCTTCTATCTCGGAGCCAGCGGGATCATCGTGATGCTGGCGACCATCGGCATCGGTCAATATCTTACGGCTCCTTTGGGACGGCTGACCCGTGCGGCGGAACGCCTCGGCGCCGGCAATCTTGCGGAACGTGTGGACATCCGCCGCCGCAACGAAGTTGGCCGGCTCGGCGAAGCGTTCAACCGCATGGCTGCTCAGTTGGAACAGGTGGACCGCTCGCGGCGACGCTTCATCGGAGATGCTTCCCACGAGATGCGTACCCCCCTGGGAACCGCCAAGATCGTCCTGGAAAGCCTCCTCGCGCAGCAAACCCACGATCCCGAGACACGCCGGGCTCTCCAAACCATCGAGGAGGGAGTGGACCGCCTGGCCGGCCTGGTCAACAGCCTGCTGGTGCTCACGCGGCTGGAACATGCCAAAGCCTCGGGCAGTGAGGAGCGATGGCAGGACATTGACCTCCGGGAGCTGGCTCACCAGGTCAGCGCCGATTGCAGACCGCTGGCCGATGAAAAAGCTCTGCGCCTGGAGGTGAACGCCGCTAACCTGGTCGAGGTGCACGGCGACGAGGATGCCCTTTACCGGGCTGTACGAAACCTGGTGGAAAATGCGATCCGCTATACGCCAAGGGATGGAAGGGTGGAAGTGGCGGTGGGCCGCGTCGGAGCTCGCGCTTTTCTGCAGGTCCGGGATACGGGGAACGGGATTGCGCCGGAGGATCTTCCTTATATCTTTGAACGGTTTTACCGTCCTGATGATGCGCGCTCACGGCAGGCCGGGGGTTTTGGTTTGGGCCTGGCCATCGTATCCGAGGCCGTCGAACTGCACGGCGGCCGCATTGATGTCAGCAGTAAACCGGATGAAGGGACCGTCATGACCATTGAACTGCCGGCTGCGGATGTGGAATAGCCGGCGGGGAGATATGCAATAAGCAGATCCGAAATAAAAGTGTAACTATTTAAGAACCTTTTATGAAACAGCTCCCATCTACACTATGGTTACAACGCCGACGGGAGTGATGAATAGTGTTCCGGCACAAGGTTTTCCTGTTTTTCATCATGTTATTGGTTTTCGTACCGACTTTGGCGGCAAGCGGCTGCGGCACGGTCTTCAGCCTGCTCCCAGACCAAGGAACCGGCAGCGTGCCTGTCGATCCCACGCCCGCTGCGGAGGGGATGACCGTGCGCCTGTACTTTCCCGACCTGACGGCCCAACTGGTTCTGGCCGAGGATCGTGAACTGGTGGTGCAGGGCATCTCCGTGGCGGAGGCGGTCGTTGCGGCCCTGTTGGAAGGCCCGGAAGCAGATTATTTGCAGCGGGCTTTTCCGGCCGGGAGCAGGGTCATCTCCGTGGAAATCACCGGCCGCGTGGTATACGTCAACCTGAGTGAAGAAGCAAGGGGACAGGGCGGATCCGCCGAGATGGCGGCCCTTCGCTCCCTCGTGCTCACGCTGACCGAACTGGAAACGGTGGATCGGGTTCAGTTGTTAATCGAGGGTAGATCGGTGGTGTCCTTTGGTGAATTCGCCGGGCCGGTCGGCCGGGATGAGGTGTACGACCCCCTTGTTTCACCCGAGATTGTGGCCGAGTCAGGCCGGATCAAGGTATTCCTGCCGCGTGGAAACAGGGTGAAAGCCGGCCCGGCACCCGGCGGCACGAGTACGGTGATGGGCAGACTGGAGCTTTACGGGATCGCCGGGGTTCCTGATGGCAAGCTGATTTACGAGTTGACGCTCAACGGCGAACGCGTGGTGGAAGGCTCGGCCACGACAAATCAAATGGATTGGGGCACTTTCTTTGAAAGCGTCACCCTGCCGGAAGGTGTATACGGTGATGCGGTGCTGCGAATTTACCCGGAGAGTCGCGGGGACGGCGGCCCGGTGGCTGCGGTCGAGATCCCGCTGACGGTGGAGAAACCCCGGGTGGTGGCCGAATCGAAACAGATCAAGGTCTACTCACCGGCACCTGGGAGCGTCGTGAGCGGCGGGTTTGAACTCCACGGTGTCGCCCAGGTCTATGAGGGCACGGTGAGCTATGACCTGACCATCGACGGGGTACCGGTGCTGCAGGACTTCACTACCGCCCACGACTTCGACTGGGGCATCTTCCGAAAGGCCGTGAAACTCCCGGCTGGAAAGCGTGGGGAGGCCGTGCTCCGCCTCTATTCGGAAAGCGCCGAGGACGGCAGCCCCATGTTCATCGTGGAGATCCCATTGACTATCCAGTAGCGGGCTCAAGCGACCAGTTTTCCGCTTAGAGAAGCCTCCCAGTCGTCGGACCGGGAGGCTTCTCCGCATTTCCCCGGCGGCAGCCTTTGTAGGTGAGTAAAGTGATGACGGGTGCGTGAGGGCCCATCGGTCAATCATTCAAGTCCTTTCGCTCTCCGGTCACCTGATAGATGACCCATTCCCCCAGGTTGGTGGCGTGATCGGCGATCCTCTCCAGGTGCTGGCCTACGAAGATCAGGTGGGTGGCCTGCTTGATGGTTCTGGGATCCTCCATCATGAACACCAGCAACTCGCGGAAGATCTGGCCGAAGAGGTGATCAACCTCGTCGTCCATCCTGGACAGGGTTTCCGCCGCCGTGACGTCCTCCTTGACGAAGGCATCCAGGGCCTGCCGGAGCATCCGGCGGGAGATCTCGGCCATCCTGGGGATGTCGATGAGGGGCTTGATCAGCGGCTCCCCCTGGATCCGGAGGACCACCTTCGCGATGTCCACGGCGTGGTCGGCCATCCGCTCCAGGTCGGTGACCGCCTTCAACACCGTTCCGATCACCCGCAGATCCTTGGCCATGGGCTGCTGAAGGGCCAGCAGGGTGAGGCAGTGATTCTGGATGTCCAGCTCCATCCAGTCGACCACATCATCCTCGTCGCGGATCCGCTCGGCCAGGGCCAGGTCCCCCTCGCAGAGGGACTTGACGGCATCGTGAATGGTGCGTTCCACCAGCGTTCCCATCCGGAGCAGGTCCTGCTGGAGGGCTCCCAAATCGGCATGGAAGCCGCGCCGGGTAACCTGGTGCTCGTCGGACATCAACCGAACCTCCCCGTGATGTAATCCTCGGTCCTGGGGTCCTCGGGCCGAGTGAAGATCCCCCCGGTTCGTCCGTACTCCACGATCTCTCCCTCGAGAAGGAAGGCGGTTTGGTCCGAGACCCGGGCGGCCTGCTGCATGTTATGGGTGACGATGATGATGGAGTAGCGCTCCTTCAACTCGCCGATAAGATCTTCGATCTTGGCCGTGGAGGCCGGGTCGAGGGCGGAGCATGGCTCATCCATCAGGAGCACCTCCGGTTCCACGGCCAGGGCCCGGGCGATGCAGAGCCGCTGTTGCTGGCCGCCGGACAGGGCGAGGGCGCTTTGCCCCAGACGGTCGTGCACCTCGTCCCAGAGGGCGGCCCGCCGAAGCGAGGTCTCCACGAGTTCGCCCAGGTCGCCCCGGTATCCGTTGACGCGAGGCCCGAAGGCCACGTTGTCGAAGATGGACTTGGGGAAAGGATTCGGTTTCTGGAAGACCATCCCGATCCGGTGGCGCACCTCGGTGGCGTCCACCTCCGGGTCGTTGATGTCCCGGCCGTTGAAGTGGATCCGCCCTTCCACCCGGGATTCGGGGATCAGTTCGTTCATCCGGTTGAAGCAGCGCAGGAAGCTGCTTTTTCCGCAGCCCGAGGGGCCGATGAGGGCGGTCACCCGGTGACGGGTGATCCCCAAGGTGATCCCTTTCAGGACGTGATGGGTTCCATACCACAGGTTGAGCCCGTCAGCCCCCAGGACCTGGTTGCTGGTTGAAGACACGGTATTCAGCTCTCGGACCTCCTCTGGTAACGGTTGCGGAGCCAGACGGCCCCGGCATTCATGGTCAGGAGCACGCCCAGAAGGACGATGATTCCCGCCGCCGCGATCAGCCGGAACTCCTCCCGGGGGCGGGAGGTCCAGTTGAAGATCTGGATCGGCAGGACGGTGAACGCGTCCAGAGGCCCGGCAGGCACAAAGGGCACGAAGGTCAGGGCGCCGATCATGATCAGGGGGGCGGTCTCCCCGATCGCCCGCGAGAGGGCGAGAATGATCCCGGTGAGGATCCCGGGGAGGGCCGCGGGGAGGACGACGCGGCGGACCGCCTGCCAGCGGGTGGCGCCCAGGGCAAAGGCCGCGTCCCGCAGGGATCCCGGCACCGCCCGCATGGCCTCCTGGGCGGCGACGATGATGATCGGAAGTACCAGGAGGGACATGGTCAGGGCCCCGGCAAGAACGCTGCGGCCGAGGGCGAGGGCTCGCACGAAGACCGCCAGGCCCAGGATCCCGTAGACAATGGAAGGCACCCCGGCCAGGTTGGAGATGTTGAGCTGGAGGAAGGCGGTGGGACGGTTGCGTCCCGCGAATTCCTGGAGGTAGACCGCGGCCCCGACCCCCACGGGAATGGCGAACATGGCCGTCAGGCCGAGAAGCCACAGGGTTCCGGCCAGGGCGGACTTGATCCCCGCCTGTTCCGGAAAGCGCGATGGAAAGCTGGTCAAGAACCGGAAGTCCAGCCAGGGAAGCCCTTTCCGGAGCACCTCCTCGAGGAGCAGCAGGAGCGCCGCCACCCCGGCAAGGAGCGCCAGGACGAGAAATAGCTTAAAGATCCGGTCCTTTTCCCGCCGGGCCCGCCTCTTCACTGGTATACCTCCCGGTAACGCCTGGTGATCAGGGCGCCCGCGATATTAAGGGTGAAGGTGAGCGTGAAGAGGCCCATTCCCACCGCGAAGAGGGTACGGTACTCGATGCTCCCGAAGGGGGTGTCGCCCAGGCTAACCTGGACGATGTAGGCGGTCATGGTCTGGATGCTCTCCAGGGGGTTGAGGGTCAGCCTGGGAGTGGCGCCGGCCGCCAGGGTGACGATCATGGTCTCACCGATCGCCCTGGACACCGCCAGGATATAGGAGGCGCTGATGCCGGACAAGGCGGCCGGGAGCACCACCCCGGTGGACACTTCCCGTCTGGTGGCGCCGAGGGCGAAGGCCGCCTCCCGGAGGGACCTGGGGACGGCTGTCATAGCGTCCTCGCTCAGGGAGGAGACCATCGGGATGATCATGATTCCCACCACGATCGCCGCGCCGGCAGCGTTGAAGATATTGGTCTCCGGGAACAGGCTCCGAATGGCGGGCGTAACCAGGGTCAGGGCGAAGTACCCGTAGACCACTGTGGGGATCCCCGCCAGGACCTCGAGCAGGGGTTTCAGGAGGCGGCGGACGCCGTCGGAAGCATATTCGCTCAGGTAGAGGGCGGTGGCGGTCCCGACGGGAAGGGCCACCAGCGCGGCGCCCGCGGTGATCATGAGCGTTCCGGTTATCAGGGGCAGGATCCCGAAGTGCTTGGGATCGAAGAGGGGCGTCCACCTCGTCTCGGTGATGAACTCCAGGATGGAAACCTCGCGGAAAAAGCCGATGGTCTCCCGGAGGAGAGTGATGATGATCCCGGCGGTGGTGAGCACGGAGACGACGGCGCAAAGAAACAACACCCCGATGATGAGCCCTTCATAGCGTCCGGACGGACGGATTCTGCTCTTCATGACATCACTGCTCCCACCCAGGATCTCTTAACGCCGCTTGTTAACCGTTGTCGAAATCGACTCAGCCAATCGCATCCAGGCTCCGCTCATATTCCTCAGAGGGCAGGGGGATGTACCCGACCTGGGGGATCAGCCTGATCCCCTCGGTGAGGTAGAAGCGCACGAACTCCCTGACCTCGGGACGTTTCAGGGATTCCTTGTTGACGTAGATGAAGATGGGGCGGGCAAGAGGTGCGTACGTCCCGTTATTGATCGTCTCCTCGGAGGGGGGCACCGGGCCCGGTCCAGCGTCGATGGGGACGGCCTTGATCCTGCCGGCGTTCTCCTGGTAGTAGGCATAGCCGAAGTAACCCAGCGCTCCCCGGTTTCCGGCGACTCCCTGGACGAGAACGTGGTCATCCTCGCTGGCCGTGTAATCCGGCCTGCTGGCGTCCTCCTTGCCGATGACCGCTTCGGTGAAGTAATCGAAAGTGCCGGAATCCGTGCCGGGACCGAAGAGCTGGATCTCCCGGTCGGGCCAGCCCGGACGCACCTGGTTCCACCGGCTGACGATGCTGCTCGGTTCCCAGATCTTTTTCAACTCGGCGACGGTCAGGTGATCCACCCAATCGTTGGCCCGGTTGACGACGACCGAAAGCCCGTCGAAGGCGACCGGGATCTCGATGTACTCGACCCCGCCGGCTCCGGCCCCCTCTTTCTCGGAGTCCTTGATGGGCCTGGAGGCGTCACTGATATCGATCTCACCCGCGGTGAACTTCTGGAAGCCCCCGCCGGTGCCCGAGATCCCCACGGTCACCCTGACCCCGGGGTGAAGCTTGTTGAACTCCTCGGCCACGGCCTCGGTGATGGGGAAGACGGTGCTGGAGCCGTCCACCTTGATTGTACCGTTGAGGGCTTCCATTGACCTCCCTGGTGACCGCTCCGATGGTCCTGTCGGATCACCGGATCTTCCACAGGCGGAGAACGTGATCAACCAAAGAATGACCGCGAGCGTGGCGGCAAACAGCTTGCCGAAAGAGAGCTTTCTCCCTTGGCTCATAGAGGGCTGAGCTTGCCTGCTGAACAAGAGTGCGCATCCCCTCACTTGGTTGGATTGATCCATCGGTGTCGGCCGGGACAAGGGGAAAACGGGCCGGGTCGGTTACGGGAACCTTCCGCTATTAGGATAAAGGGGGAATGTGGAGGGGATTTGGAGACAAAGTTAAGACTGAATAAAGATTCTATTAATTTTTGTTAAGAGGCAGCCGGACTTCAAAGCGGCTTCCGATCCCCGGGCGGCTCTCCACCCTGACGGACCCGCCGTGGGCCTCCACGAGATGCTTGACGATGGAAAGACCCAGGCCGGTGCCTCCCAGTTGGCGGCTCCTGGCCTTGTCCACCCGGTAGAAGCGCTCGAAGATGCGGG
>JACPQU010000017.1 GCA_016190305.1 Bacillota bacterium | reverse complement strand
TAACCGTAACATTACTTGACATATTGCATTTAATGGGTATTCTTGCTTGTAAATCGTGGCTCCCATAACCCTTATCAGACGCCGGCTTACCGCGCCTTTTCCGGGCAAAGAAGAGAGCCCTTGAGTTGGACTCAAGGGCTCAACGTTGACTGTTAGTCCAACGGGATCCAGGATCCCGGGTTAGTAGTTAGCTTTGGCCGTCCCTACTTGAAGGCTAGCTCTCCAACCGTTAGTGTCGGACTCTACAAGCACGTATTTGTGATCTCTAAGCGAAAAGATTCTTCCCGGGTAAGGCTGAACACCCAGTTCTGTCAACACCCGTACAGGAAACGTGGTAAAGATTTTCATATCTTTCCTTCTCTCCGGTGGCATCATTTTGCTCACCCTAATGTCTATGGGACAGCCAACCAGAGTATTCTCCCACTTTTACCACCGGATTGGAACCAATTGAACTTTACCTTTGAGTCCTAACATTTGGCTATCTGCTCCTGTGGTTATCTGCTCCTGGTTCCTCTTCCCATTTCCAGGTCGATGCAGGCGATGAATCGGTGAACGCCGGCCGCTATAGCACCTCTAGGCTCACGTCGAGGGGCTGAATGGTATGAGTCAGGGCGCCGACCGAGATCAGGTCGACGCCGGTGGCGGCTACGGCGGCGATGTTTTGATCGTCAATCCCGCCCGAGGCCTCGAGGGGGATCCTGCCGCCGACCAGGCGGACCGCCCGGGCCATCTCCGCCACCGACATGTTATCCAGCATGACCACGTCGGCGCCGGCGGCCAAGGCCTCCCCCAGTTCAGCCAAATTTTCCACCTCGACCTCGATCTTGACGGTATGGGGGACGCGTGCCCGCAACAAGGCCACCGCCCGGGTGATCCCTCCGGCGGCCTTGATATGGTTGTCCTTGATCAGGACCCCGTCGAAAAGTCCGAACCGGTGGTTGGCGCCGCCGCCCACCCGCACGGCGTACTTCTCCAGCGCCCGCAGTCCGGGGGTGGTCTTGCGGGTATCGATGAGCCTGGCCTTGGTTCCGCCCAGGAGGACCACCAGCTTGGCGGTGCGGGTGGCGATCCCCGAGAGACGCTGGACGAAGTTCAGGGCCACCCGCTCCCCCTTGAGAATGGCGGCCAGGGAGCCTTCCACCCGCGCCAGTTCCTGTCCCTCGGCCACCCGTTCACCTTCCGCGACGGAGGCCGCCAAAATGGTGCCGGGATCGACGCTGGAGAAGACGAGGCCGGCCACGTTGAGCCCGCAGGCAATCCCCGTCTTGCGGGTGACGATCACGGCCCGGCCGCGGGCCTCCGGGGGGATCAGCCAGTCGGTGGTGAGGTCGCCGGGGCCGAGATCCTCCCTCAGGGCACGGCGGATGAGGGCGGACAGCTCTTCCGGCTCGACGAGCGGCACGATCACTCCCATACTGCCACCTCCGGGGCCTTTCCCTTGCGCCAGATGACATGCCGCTCCCAATCTGAAAGACTCTCCGGGTGATCGCTCCGGAAGTGGCCTCCCCTGCTTTCCTCCCGGAAGAGGGCAGCCTGGGCCACCAGGTACCCGACCAGGATCTGGTTGTGCAGCTCGCCGATCTCCTGGCGTTCCGGCTTTCCGGCGGACAACTGGGACAAGCGCCTCCCCAGCTCGGGCAGCAGGGCCGCCACCCCGGCCAGGCCGCCGCGATCCCGAACGATGCCTGCCCCCTGGGTCAGGGCCGCCCGCAACTCCCGGGCGATGGCTTTCACCTCAGCTTTGATTTTCGTCTCCGTTTTCGCCGCGCCGGAGCCGGATTGGGGGCCGGCGCCTGTGCCGATGCCCGGCCTTCGGCCCTCACCGCCTTGGATGGTCGCGGCCACCCGCCCCCCGAAGACCACCGCTTCCAGCAGCGAGTTGCTGGCCAGGCGGTTGGCCCCGTGGACCCCCGTGCACGCCGTTTCCCCGCAGGCGAAGAGCCCGGGGATATCGGTGCGGCCCTGGAGATCGGTCACCACCCCGCCCATGAGGTAGTGGGCGGCCGGCACGACCGGAAGGGGTTCCCGCCGCGGATCGAAACCCCTTTCCATGCAGGCCCGGAAGATGGTGGGAAAGCGTCCGGCGAAGAAACCTTCCTCGAAACCGGTGGCGTCCAGGTAAACATGTCCCGCACCCTGCCGGTGCATTTCGGTGAAGATGGCTCTGGACACCACGTCCCGGGGGGCGAGGTCGGCCAGCTCATGATACCTTTCCATGAACCGCTCCCCGCGCCCGTCGCGCAGGATTGCGCCTTCCCCCCGCACCGACTCCGAGATCAGGAGGGAGGGGGATTCCGGGTAATCCAGGGTGGTGGGGTGGAACTGGATGAATTCCATGTCGGCCACGGCCGCCCCGGCCCGGAAGGCGAGGGCCACGCCGTCTCCGGTGGCGATGAGAGGATTGGAGGTGCACTCGTAGATCTGCCCGGCGCCCCCGGTGGCGAGGACGGTGGCTCCGGCCCGGTAGAAACGCGGCCCGCTTCCGTCCTCCAGGGCCACGGCTCCCAGGCATCGCCCGCCCCGCATGTCCCGCCCCTCCCGCCCGCCCTCGATCACGAGGTCGGCGATAAAGACCCGCTCCCGGATCGTGACCAGCGGCTCGCCGGTGAGCCGCTTGCTCAAGGCATCCCAGATCTCCGCTCCGGTGGCGTCGCCGCGGGCGTGGAGGATCCGCCGCCGGCTGTGGGCCCCCTCGCGGGTCAGGGAAAAGGCGTCCCCTTTCCGTTCGAACTCCGTTCCGATGGCGGCCAGTTCCAGGACGCGGGAGGGGCCCTCCCGCACCAGGACCTCAACGGCCGAAGGCCGGCAGAGGCCGGCCCCGGCGGCCAGGGTATCCTCCAGGTGCAGTTCGGGGGAATCCTCGGGCCCGATGGCGGCGGCGATCCCGCCCTGGGCGTAGGCCGTGTTGTTCTCGGCGAGGCGATCCTTGGTGAGAAGGCAGACGGTGTTTCCGCCGGCGCAGGCCCCGAGGGCGGTGAAGAGGCCGGCGATGCCGCTTCCCACCACGAGGACGTCGAAGTACTCCGAGGGGAGGCCGGCCGGATCGGCGGTGATCAGCTTCTCCGGGAAGGAAGGAGCTTCGGTCAAGAAAGGAGTTTTGGTCAGAGAAAGAGCTTCCACGTTGCGTCGGACGTTCAAGAGCGGTTTCCCGGGTTCCAAGATGCAGCCCTCCCGATGCCGTACGGCCGATCAGTCCGGGCGGGCGGTGGACGGCCACCGTGAGGGGCCACCGTGGGGGGGCACAGTGGAAGGCCACAGTAGACGGCCGGCCTTCAATGGACTGTCAGCCTTCAGTGACCCGTCCATTCATCGGACGGCCACCATCAGTGGACGGCCAGCATTCGCTCCAGGGCCTTCAAGGCCGCCGCCCTGGTCTCCTCGGGAACCGTGATCCTGGGCTCCAGGGTCTCGAGAGCCCGGGCCACCTTCTTCAGGTTGGTATACTTCATGTTGGGACAAACCAGCTTCGGCGACAGGATGAAGAACTCGCGGCCGGGATTCTCCTTCTTCAACCGGTGCAGGATCCCCATTTCAGTGCCGATGATCACCTTCTCATGCGAGGTTTCCCGGCAGAACTTCAGGATCGCGGAGGTGCTTCCCACGAAGTCGGCCAACTCGGCCGTCTCCGGGCGGCACTCGGGGTGCACGGCCACGGCCGCATCCGGGTGCTTCTCCCTGGCCCGCTGGACTTCCTCCGGGGTCACCCGGTGATGGGTGACGCAGGCCCCCTGCCAGGGTATGATCTTCTTGGAAGTCTGCTGCTGCACCCAGTAAGCCAGGTTCCGGTCGGGAACGAAGAGGACGACGTCGTGATCAACGGCCTCCACCACCTTGGCCGCGTTCGCCGAGGTGCAGCAGATGTCGCTGGCGGCCTTGACCGCCGCCGAGGAGTTGATGTAGCAGACCACCGGCACGGATGGGTGCTCGGCCTTCTTCCGCTCCAGGCGCTCGACGGTGATCGTGTCCGCCAGGGGACAGCCGGCCAGCCGCTCCGGAAGCACCACGATCTTGTCGGGGGAAAGGATCGCCGCGCTCTCGGCCATGAAGTGGACGCCGCAGAAAATGATCACCTCGGAGTCGGTGCCGGCGGCCTTCCGGCTCAGTTCGAAGGAGTCCCCGACGAAGTCCGCGATCTCCTGGACCTCGTCGATCTGGTAGTTATGAGCCAGGATGACCGCCTTTCGCCGGAGCTTGAGTTCTTCGATTTGCTGGATCAGCGCCGCTTGTTCGGACGCCTTGTTCTCCATGATCAGCCTGGCGGTCTCCTTGAGTCGGTCGTCGGCCACGGGGGAGTGCTCCTTTCCAGGCGCAGCGGATCGGTAAGGGGAAACAGGTTCCGGTTTAGGATCGACTCTCGGTTTAGGATCGACTCTGAAATCTATAACCATATTCTATAACTTTTGCCCTGGGATGCGATCCTAAATCATCTTAGCCAAACCTGTCTTTTACTGTCAACGAAAGAACGGGTCGCGAAAGACCCGATAAGGAGAGCTTTGAGGAAGTGGTGAAACGATGGACGCAGGATCAGCGGCTCCGGTGATCATCGGCACCGCCGGGCACATCGATCACGGCAAGACGGCGCTGGTGGGCGCCCTCACCGGCGTGGACACCGACCGGCTCCGGGAGGAGAAGGAGCGCGGGATCTCCATCGACCTCGGCTTCGCGCCCCTGGTCCTGCCGGGCAAGCCGGGCGGGCCGGGCGGCCGCCGCGCCGGGGTGGTTGACGTGCCCGGCCACGAGCGGCTGATCAAGAACATGCTCGCGGGGGCCGGGGGGATCGACCTGGCCCTGCTGGTGATCGCGGCCAACGAGGGGGTCATGCCCCAGACCAGGGAGCACCTGGCCATCCTCGCGCTCCTCGGGGTCAAGGTCGGAGTCATCGCCCTCACCAAGGTCGACCTGGTGGACGAGGAATGGCTCGCCCTGGTGGAGGAGGAGATCGCCGGGGAGCTGCGGGGCACCTTCCTGGAGACGGCCCCCCTCTGCCGCGTGTCCGCGGTCACGGGGGAGGGCCTGGACGGGCTGAAGGAAGCCCTGGCCGCGGCCGCCGGCCGGCTCCCCGGCAAGGACCGCCGGGGGTTTTTCCGCCTCCCTGTTGATCGGGTCTTTTCCCAGAAAGGCTCAGGGACGGTGGCCACCGGAACCGTCTGGTCGGGCGAGCTGGAGGCAGGCCAGGAGATCGAGATCCTCCCGGAGGGGAGGCGGGTCCGGGTCCGCCAGATCCAGGTGCACGGGGAGCGGAGCGGGAGGGCCCTGGCCGGGCAGCGGGCGGCTCTCAACCTTCCCGGCGTGGAGGTCGGCGACCTCGGCCGGGGGAGCGTGCTGGCGGCGCCGGGGCGGCTGGCCCCCACCCGCCGGTGCGACGTGCGGCTGGAGCTGCTGGCCGGCGGCTTCGGCCACCAGATCCTCAAGCCCCTGCGGAACTGGGCGCGGGTCCGGGTTTACCTGGGCACCGGCGAGACCCTTTCCCGGGTGCGCCTTCTGGAAGGCCCCCAGATCCCGCCGGGGGGGACCGGCCTGGCGAGGCTGGCCCTGGAGGAGCCGCTGGTCGCCGGCAAGGGCGATCGCTTCGTGATCCGCTCCTACTCCCCCCTGGTGACCCTGGGCGGGGGAACGGTGCTGGATCCCCACCCGGATGCCTCCGGGGCCGTGAGGCGCCGGAAAGCGGCGGTGGTTGCGGAATTGAAGGTGAAGGAGAAGGGATCCCCGGAAGACCTGGTGCTGCATCTATTGAAAGAGGCGGGCTCCGCGGCCGTCGTCCCGTCGTCGGCCGCGACCCGGACCGGCCTGGAGGCCGGGGAACTGGAGGGCGTGCTCCAGGCCCTGGAGCGGGAGGGGAGGATCGTCCTGGTGGAGGCCGGCGGGAAGCGGCTGGCCTGGTACGAGGACGGTTTTCAAGCACTGGACGGCGCCCTCCGGGAGCACCTGGAGAAGTACCACCGGGCCCAGCCCTGGCGCCTGGGGGCACCCCTGGAGGAACTGAGGGCCCGCTTCTGCCCGGAAGCGGACGGGCGCCTGTGGGGGAAAGTCCTGGAGCGGCTGGAAGGCCAAGAAAAGCGGGAGGAAAAGCTTGGTGCGCCAGCGAGGGTGGAACCCGGGGGGCCGGAGCTTGGGGGACAAGTAACCCCGGATGGACACGAATTATCTGGGCGGCCGGAACGCCTGGGCGAGCCGATCCGGGACGGCGGTCGTATCGTGGTTGAGGGTGGCGGGGTTAGGGCCGCCCGCCTGGCCAGCCACTCCGTGAACATCCCCGGCGCCAGGTCCGGCCTGCTCGACGAGGTGGCCGCGATGTACGAAGCGGCCCTTTACACCCCCCCGGAGGCGGGGGAGGCCGCCCGCTCCCTTGGAGTGCCGCCCGAGATGGTGGAAAGGGCCCTGGAGGGCCTGGCGGACCTCGGGAGGCTGATCCGCACCCCCGACGGCCTCTTCTTCAGCCGGGAAGCCGCCGCCCGGGGCGTGGAACTGCTCCGGAAGCACCTCGACGGGCACGGCCGGATCACCGTGGCCGATTACCGGGATCTCCTGGGGGCCAGCCGGAAGTATACTCTGGCCCTGCTCGGCTATTTTGATACCGTGGAGATTACCCGCCGGATCGGCGAACACCGGGTGGCGGGCCCAGGGATGGGGCGGGTCTGGGGTGAAGCTTGAGGGTTCTTTACGCGGTCTCGGAAGTAATTATTTTCCTGAACGGGCTGCTTGCCGGGTAGGATCCAGACAGTAGGCGGCAGAAGTTACCTATCTGGCCCTGGCTAAAAACTAAAACTTTGAAGCAGTGCAGCGATGTTAGAAGGGGGATTTAGTTGTGTTTGGCAGCAGGCGGTTCGACTGGAAACAGGAGACTTTCGAGGGTTTCGGACTCCCGGAGGCCACGCCTGCTCAGTCCAGTGAAGATTCTCAGGATCCCAATTCCAAGAGCAGCCAGGTTCTGATCGGAGAAGAGATCACCGGGAACGAAAAGGGGAACCGGTTGCCCAAGGATGCTCAGCTATCCGAAGAGGATCGGCCATCCAAGGCAAACCGGATATCCAAGCAAGACCGGCCATCCCGAAAGAACCGCCTCTCCAAAGCGGACCTGGGGATCGCCTCAGCGGATTCGACAGAAGCCACCCTCCTCCGCGAGCAGGCGTCCTTCGAACCCGAGCTTTCCCCCAACGCCCATACCGTCCTCGAGCACCGCTATCTCAAGAAGAAGGACGGGGCGGTGATCGAGGATCCCGCGGCCATGTTCTGGCGGGTGGCCTGCAACGTCGCCTCCGTGGAGGCCGGGTACGCCGTCCCCCTCGAGGAGATCCGGAGTCATGCCCGGGATTTCTACGGGATCATGGCCCGCCTGGAGTTTCTCCCGAATTCGCCCACCCTGATGAACGCCGGGCGCGAACTGCAGCAATTGGCCGCCTGCTTCGTGCTCCCGGTGGAGGACTCCATCGAGGGCATCTTCGACTCGATTAAGCACGCCGCCATGATCCACAAGTCGGGCGGCGGAACGGGCTTCGCTTTCTCCCGGCTGCGGCCGTGCGACGACGAGGTCAGTTCCACCGGCGGGGTGGCGAGCGGGCCGATCTCCTTCATGAAGGTCTTCAACGCCGCCACCGAGGCGGTCAAGCAGGGTGGGACGCGCCGGGGCGCCAACATGGGCATCCTCCGGGTGGACCACCCGGATATCCGCCAGTTCATCACCTGCAAGACAGTCGATCACGACCTGACCAACTTCAACATTTCGGTGGCCGTCACCGACGAGTTCATGAAGGCCGTCCGCGACGGCGGCGCCTATCCCCTGGTCAACCCGCGCACCGGTCGGAGGGACAGTCCGGATCCGGAGCGGCCTAAAGAAACAGAGCGGTATGACAAAGAAGAGAACGCCCGCGAGATCTTCGATTTGATCGTGGATCACGCCTGGCGGAACGGGGAGCCTGGGATCATCTTCATCGACAGAATCAACCAGGCCAACCCGACCCCCCATGTAGGCGAGATCGAATCCACGAACCCCTGCGGGGAGCAGCCCCTGCTTCCCTACGAGGCCTGCAACCTGGGTTCCATCAACCTGGCGCGGCTGGTCAAGAGAGGGGAAGTGGACTACGAGCGCCTGCGGGAAGTCACCCGGCTGGCGGTCCGGTTCCTCGACGACGTGATCGACGCGACCCGGTACCCGCTCCCGCAGATCGATGCGCTGGCGAGGGGGAACCGCAAGATCGGGCTGGGGGTGATGGGCTACGCCGATCTCCTCCTGCAGCTCGGCATCCCTTACGACTCGGAGCAGGCGCTGGAACTGGCCGCCGGGCTTATGAAGTTCATCCAGGATGAAGCCCGGGAGGCTTCGGCCGACCTCGCCGCGGAGCGGGGACCCTTCCTCAACTATCCCGGGAGCATCCATGACGCGCCCGGGGCCCGCCCCCTGCGCAACGCCACCCTGACCACCATAGCGCCGACCGGGACCCTGAGCATCATCGCCAACTGCTCCAGCGGGATCGAGCCCCTCTTCGCCATCTGCTTCGTCCGCAACGTCCTAGGCGGGGAGCGGCTGGTGGAGATCAACCCCTATTTCGAAGATATCGCCCGGGAGGAGGGTATCTACTCCCCCGAGCTGGTCCGGAAGATTTCGGAAGAGGGCGGGATCGAGGAGCTTCCGGAGATCCCGGCCCGGATCCGGCGCCTTTTCGTGACCGCGCACGACGTGGATCCGGAATGGCACGTCCGCACCCAGGCCGCCTTCCAGGAATACGTGGACAACGCCGTTTCCAAGACGATCAACTTCCCCCACTCCGCCCCGCGGGAGAAAGTGGCCGATGCCTACCTGCTGGCCCACGAGCTGGGGTGCAAGGGCCTCACCGTGTACCGGGATCGGAGCCGTGGCGAGCAGGTCCTGACCTCGGGCTCCAAGGCCCCGTGTGCCGACGGGAATGCGGGCGGGATAGGGTGCGTGGACGAGATCGCCGCATCGGCCGAGATCGCCGTTTCGGACGCCTCTTCCGCTGCATCCGCCGTCGTGCCCCTGCCGCAGGCGCCCTCCTCCCGGCGTGACTGGATCGAGCCGCGCCCGCGCCCGCGTGTCACCCACGGCCGGACCCACAAGATCCGGACCGGCTGCGGCAACGTCTACGTGACGATCAACGAGGACGAGGAGGGCCTTTGCGAGGTCTTCACCCAGATCGGGAAATCGGGCGGGTGCGCGGCGTCCCAGTCCGAGGCGGTCAGCCGCCTGATCTCCCTTGCCCTGCGGGCCGGGGTCAAGGTCGAGTCCATCATCAAGCACCTCAAGGGGATCCGTTGCCCGGCCCCGGCCTGGGAAGAAGGGAAGATGGTCCTTTCCTGCCCCGATGCGATCGGTCTCGTGCTGGACCGGGCGGCGAGAGAGATGAAGGCCGCGGGCGAGGAAACACGGGAACAGGGCAGGTCGCAATACCTGAATTTACCGCAATCCCCGAAGGCATCTTCCGCCGCCGCGGAGTTGGATCCGGAGCCCGAGTTCTTCCCGGCCAAGGGAGTGGAGGCCGTTCCCCTCAGCCCCATCGACAATGTCCTCGGGGCCTGCCCCGAATGCGGCGGACACCTGGTCTACGAGAGCGGCTGCTTCACCTGCGCGGACTGCTTTTATTCGAAGTGTGGATAAAGACGGCCGGAGTTTAAGATTAAAGGGCGCCGGGATGTTCCTCCCGACGCCCTAAATTTTACCTCTCTTAATTCTTTCTTTAATTCTCTCCGCTATAGGTCTTCCCAGATCCCGTCCAGCATTTCGTCCGGGAGATCCCAGACCTCGCCGGTGGGGGGCAGGGGCTCCTTGCGAAAAAACTCCGGCAGGCGGTCGTCGCCGGCGCCGAACCCGGCCCGGCGGTTGAAGTCCAGTTCCGCTCTGATCGCGGCCTTCCCCGCTTCCTGAAGCTCTTCCACCGTGACTGTCCGACCGAGGCTCCCCGAAACCAGTGCGGCCGTGACCTCCGGGTCGGCCATCACCGCCGCCACCGTAAAGTTGCAGAGGCCGAGGCAGTCCATCATCGCCGCCCGGATCTGGGATTCGCGGGAGGCCTTGACGATCTCCGCGTGCTTTGCGGGATCCAGGGTGGCGCCCACCAGGTTTCCGGCCGTGTGATCGGCGCCCATGGGGGACGTGCTGTAGGTGACCCCGTTTCCTTTGATCACCCTCGGGTCGTAGCCGGGGATGCTCTGCCCCTTGACCACCGGGATCCGCTTGACCCCGAGGGCTTCCCCGGTCGCGACGGCGCCCTCTCCCAGGTACGGGGCTTGGGGCCGGGCCGCGGCCAGGCTTTCGAGGAGCGCCAGGGCCCGACCGGCGTCGCCGAAGTCCAGCAGTCCGCCCTCCGCCGCCACCCCCAAGGCCACCCCCGCCTCGATGGCGTCGAGGCCCAGGTCGTTGCAGGCGCGGTTCAGGCGGCAGATGCCGTCCAGGTCCGCCAGCCCGAAGTTGGGACCAAGGAGGGCCATGTTCTCATACTCGAGGGGAGAAACCAGGACTTCCCCGTCGGTGTCAGGCACCCGGTTGGAGCACCGGACCATGCAGCCGCTCATGCAGGCGTGGGTCATCGTTCCGCGCCCGCCCCGCTCCTTCACCAGGGCGTCCAGGGCGAAGTGGTCCACCCGGGAGGTCCCTTCAAAGGATCCGGCGGAGAAGTTACGGGTGGGCAGCCCGCCCCGCACATCCATGTTGGCCAGCATGGACGCCGTCCCCCAGCGGGGGTAACGCTCGGCGGTGGTCGGCAGGGTGGACAGGAGCTTGCGGTAGGTCTTCAGGGCGGGGTTCCAGGTATCGGGATCGGCTGCGGTGAGATCGGCGCTCGAACCGCCGCGTCCCCCGAGGATCACGACGGCCTTCAGCCCCTTGCGGCCCATCACCGCCCCCAGCCCGCCGCGGGCGCTGTACCGGCTCGGGGCGCCCTCGAAATCGGTATTGGCGATCCCGGCGGAGCCAAAGCCGGCCTCCGCCGTCGGCCCCACGAGGGCCAGGCCGGCGCGGGGCCCGTACTTCCCCCTCAACAGGGCGGCTGCGGCGTAAGCTCCCAGGCCGCGCAGGGCTGCGGCGTCTTCAAGACGCGCCTCCCCGCTCTCCCCGCCGTCAATGACCAGGTAGGCGAGGCCGCCGCGCGGCACCTGCCCCTCGACGATCAACGCCCGGATCCCCGCCCTGGCCAGCCGGCCGGCGGTCATGCCTCCCCCGTTGGACTCCTTGGCGGTGCCCGTCAGGGGGCTCTTGGCCCCCGCGGAAAGGCGCCCGGCGCTGGAGGCGAGGCCGGAGGCCAGCAAACCGGGAGCCAGGATCAGCTTGTTGTCCGGGCCCAGGGGGTCGCAGCGCGGATCCACCTCCGCGGCCAGGATGGCGCTGCTCAGCGCCCGCCCTCCCAGGAGCTCCCACCCCGCCGAAAGCTCTTCCCTGGCGATCCGGCCGCCGGATAGGTCCACCCTCAGGATCGATCCGGGGAAAAATGACATTTTCGGTTCCCCCTCCCTTGCTCTACCCTAACAATTGTGCCGCAGTTCCAAATCGTTTCAGGCCATGACCGCCCCGCCGTTGACGTGGATGGTCTGGCCGGTGATATAAGAGCCCTCCTCTGAGGAAAGCAGGAGGACGAGACCGACGAAATCCTCCGGGTCGCCCAGCCTCCCCAGGGGAACCCCCTTGGACTTGGCCGCCCGGGCCTCCTCCAGGGCCGGTCCCTCGGTAAGGCCGCCCCGCCAGAGAGGGGTGTCGGTGGTGCCTGGGGCGAGGGCGTTCGCTGTGATCGCATGGGGCGCCAGGGACCTGGCCAGGGACCTGGTCAAACCGATAATCCCGGCCTTGGCCGCGGCATAGGCGATCCCATAGCGCCCCCCTGTGACCGCCACCTCCGACGAAACGTTGATGATCCGGCCGAACCGGCGGGGGATCATGTAAGCGGCGGCCTCCCTGGCCCACAGGAAGCTCCCCTTCAGGTGGGTGTCGACGGTGCGATCCCATTCTTCCTCCGTGGTTTCCAGGAGAGAGGAGCGGATGAAGTTTCCCGCCGCGTTGACCACGATGTCCAGCGAACCCCAGCGGCCGGCGATATCGGCCGCCGCCGCCCGGACGCTCTTTTCATCGGCCACATCCACCGCCAGCGATACGGCGGTGATCCCCGCCCGGGCGAGATCACCCGCTGTCTTCGCGGCGACCCCGCTGTTGAAATCCACCACCGCCACCTTGGCGCCTGCTTGGCCGAGGCCCTTGCAGATGGCGGAGCCGATGGCGCCCGCGCCCCCGGTGACCACCGCCACCTTGCCGGCCAGATCCCACCTGGTCATTCCAAGACCCCCCTGGTAACGATTCTCTCAAAACCAACCCGCCGTCGCGAATGGAAAGACTGTTCAGTATTTCTACGCCCGTCCGGTTTTGCCTACCGTCGGCCGGTCGTGATTGCCTCGGGGCTTGCCTGAACGCCCCGCCAGGGGCCCCTGCCCCCTGTGTTCTTCAGCCGGAGCCGGGCACATAACCATTTAGATGGATTCCGGCCTAATGGATTCTGGTCAGATGGGTTTTAGTGAGTAGATTCTGTTTAAATGGGTTCCGGGTTCCAGGTTCTGACGGCACGGGTTCCGAGGGTCCGGAGGGATCGGGCGTTGGGTTGGGGTAAGCAGTTTGGCAGGCTCCAGTGGAATGCTCCTGGTACCCGCTTTTTCCCGTTCACTTTCCCTTCGGCTTTCCTGTTGACTCTCCCGTTAAATCTCCTGTTGCTGATCATGGTGATCGCGCCTTCCCTCGCCGTGGCCGGAGTCTTCCAGGGGGCTGTTGCTCAGGCCGAAACTGCTGCCTTCGCCGCACCGCCGCCTTCGGTTGCGGTGCCTTTGCCCGCGGCGGCTTCGCTTGCGGCGCCGTTGCCGTCGCCTCCGCTCTCAGAGCCTACGCTTGCGGCATCGGCGACCTCGTCTGCGTCCCGGATCTCCCCGCCGTCACCCGGTGTTTCCTCGGCCGCCATTCTGGTCAACGCGGAGACCGGACAGGTTCTGTACGAGTACAATCCCCATCGGAAGCGCCCTCCGGCCAGCACCACCAAGATCCTCACGGCCATCGTGGCCATGGAAAAAGGCCGTCTCAAGGACGAGGTGAAGGTCAGCCCGAGAGCGGCGGCCGTCACCGGGGCGAACCTGAACATCAATCCCGGGGATCTCCTCACCCTGGAGCAGCTCATCTGGGGAACCCTCATCGTCTCCGGGAACGACGCCGCCACGGCGGTGGCGGAGCACGTGGGGGGCAGCGTGGAGGGTTTCGCCAGCCTGATGAACGGAAAAGCCGCCGAGATCGGGGCCCTGTCCAGCAACTTCGCCAATCCCCACGGGCAGTCCCACCCCGCCCATTTCACCACAGCCTACGATCTCACCCTCCTGGCCCGGTACGCGATGGAGATACCCCTCTTCCGGAAGATCGTCGACTCCCCGGGGGCGGTCATCTCCTGGATCAAACCGGCCAAGCAGACGGCCCGAAACAACACCAACGCCCTCCTGAGAACCTATTCGGAAGTGGACGGGATCAAGACCGGAACGACCCCCAGCGCGGGAAAGTGCCTGGTCTCGTCCGCCACCAGGGACGGCCGGCGGCTGATCGCCGTCGTCCTCAACAGCTCCGACCGCTGGGGTCAATCGGCGCGGCTTTTGAACTACGGTTTCGAGGCGTTTCGGTACGAACCCCTGGCGGCCGGCGGGGAACAGGTGGCCACGATCCCGGTGCAAAGGGGGGACCTGGACTACCTGCCCGTGGTGACGGAAGGCCGCCTGGAGGCCGCCATCGAAAGAAGCCGCGGTGTCCGCCCGACCCTGGAACTCAGCCTACCCCCCCTAATCCAGGCCCCGGTGAAGAAAGGAGACCGCATCGGGGAGATGGTGGCCCTGGTGGACGGGCTGCCGGCCGCCGGCGTTCCCCTTCTCGCCGCCATGGACGTGGGAACGACCTCTCCTCTGGAGTCAGTGCTTCGCGGCTTACGCCGCTGGTTGGGGTTCCTGCTCAAGCCCTGAACCCGGTCAGTGGAGAAACTGAGCCCGCCTCTCCGTTTCAGTTCTCCCCATCATTCCCTCCGTTTGGCTTTCTTGTCTACCCCAGGTTGGTATAGTACAATTTTTCACAGTAACAAGTCCTTGGAAATCACCTGTCTGTACCTGTCTGTCAATCTAGGTTCCTGGAAGCGGATCATCTGCAACCCGCGGCCCGTCCGGCGTGTTCGCCGGGACGGCGCGGAGGCGGAGGAGGTTTTTCTGTTGGCGGTGGAGACCGGTACGCTGAGGATCAAGAAAGGATTGGCCCAGATGCAGAAGGGCGGGGTGATCATGGATGTGACCACCCCTGAGCATGCCCGCATCGCTGAGGACGCCGGGGCGGTCGCCGTGATGGCCCTGGAGCGGGTACCCGCGGATATCCGTGCCGCCGGGGGCGTCGCCCGCATGGCCGACCCGGAGATCATCCTCCGGATCATGGAGTCGGCGACCATCCCCGTGATGGCCAAGGCCCGCATCGGGCACTTCGTGGAGGCCCAGATCCTGGAGGCCTTGGGCGTCGATTATATCGACGAGAGCGAGGTCCTTACCCCTGCGGATGAGGAGCACCATATCGACAAGTGGAAGTTCACGGTCCCCTTCGTCTGCGGCTGCCGGGATCTGGGAGAGGCCCTGCGGCGGGTGGGCGAAGGCGCCGCGATGATCCGGACCAAGGGCGAGGCCGGCACGGGGAACGTGGTGGAAGCGGTCCGGCATATGCGCACCGTGATGTCCACCATCCGGAAGGTCCAGAACATGCCCGAGGACGAACTCCCGGCCGAGGCCAAGAGGCTCGGGGCGCCCCTGGAGTACGTGATGCTGGTGAAGAAGGAAGGCCGGCTCCCGGTGGTCAACTTCGCGGCCGGCGGGGTGGCGACCCCGGCGGACGCCGCGTTGATGATGCAGCTCGGCGCGGACGGCGTTTTCGTGGGGTCCGGCGTCTTCAAGTCCGAGAATCCGCCCGCCGTAGCCAAGGCCATCGTTGCGGCCGTCACCCATTACCAGGACCCCTCGGTCCTGGCGGAGGTCTCCAAGGGGCTCGGCGCCCCGATGCGGGGGCTCGACATCGCCTCGATGCCTGAGAGCCAGAAGATCCAGTCCAGGGGCTGGTAGGGTTATAGGGGGCCTTCAACTTGCTGACCGTGGGCGTGCTGGCCCTGCAGGGGGCCGTCGCCGAGCATCTGGATATGCTGGAGAAGTGCGGCGCACGAGCCCGCCCGGTGAAGAAGCCCGGGGAGCTGGATGGTCTGGACGCCCTGATCATCCCGGTCGGCGAAAGTACCACCATCGGCAAGCTCATGCGGGCCTTCGGCCTCGACGAGGCCGTGGTGTCCCGGGCGCGGGCGGGCTCCCGGTTCCCCATCTGGGGGAC
>JACPQU010000189.1 GCA_016190305.1 Bacillota bacterium | reverse complement strand
GGCCAGGAGGGCCTTGGCGGTGAGGATCATCCCCGGGGAGCAATAGCCGCACTGGACCGCCCCGTGGGAGATGAAGGCCTGCTGGAGGACGTCGAGCCCGCCGTCCCCGGCCGAAATGCCCTCGATGGTCGTCACCTGCCGCCCCCCGGCGTCCAGGGCCAGCACGAGGCAGGAGTTGACCGGCCGGCCGTCCAGGAGGACGGTGCAGGCCCCGCAGTCGCCGGTGCCGCACCCTTCCTTGGTGCCCTTGAGTCCGAAGCGATCACGGATCACATCCAGAAGAGTGTGGTGAGCCTGGATCTTTACGCTGACCGGGCTCCCGTTCAGGGTGAAATCAAGGGCGTACTCCATCTTCCGGCAAACCCCCTCGGGATTCTATTTAAGCTGCAAATGTCATATCTGCAATTGATCATACCTGCGTCGATCAATCCGCGCGCCGGCGTAAAACCGGGACGAGGCCGCACACCGCCTGAACCGGCGTTACAGGCGCGCCTGTTCTTGCTGCGCTTTCACCATGGCTTTCAGGTCCGGAACCTTCTCCACCCCGGGGACCAAGGCGATCTCCGCGAAGGGCTTCCCGAAAGGCCGGGTGGCGTCGATCCCCATGGTCGAACTGATCCCTTTGTCCGAAGACGGATCCAGGCCGGCCAGGCAGTTGTCCTTGATGATGATCACGTCCTCATCGGGCCGGCAGCGGGTGGTGACCGCCCAGATCACCTGCGTCTCGTCGTATATATCCACGTCCTCGTCGCAGAGGATCACGATCTTGGGCTTGGCGCTGCAGCCCAAGGCCGTGGTCAGGATGCACCGGCTCTGGTGCCGGTAGCGGATCTTGGCCGAGATGTAGGCGGTGAAGCGGGAGCAGCCCGACGCCGACAGGTGCACCGCCCGGACCTCGGGGAAGAGCTGTTTCAGGTCGTGATACATGCTGGCCTCGCCGGGAAGCTCCTTGAGGACGTGGTTCTCGGTGATCGGGGGCCCGGTGAGCCCCGCCTGCCAGATGGCGTCCCGGCGCATGGTCACCGCGGTGATCTCCAGGACCGGGGAATTGGTGGTGGGGCCGTAGTAGCCCGGAAACTCCCCGAAGGGGCCTTCGGGCTCCCGGTGGCCGGGGATCAGGCGTCCTTCGAAGACCATCTCGGCCCAGGCCGGAACCATCACGTCGATCGTCTTGCACCGGACGACCTCCACCGGCTCCCCCCGAAGCCCGCCGGCGATCCCCAGTTCGTCGACCCCGTAGGGCGCCCGGGTCTGGGAGGCCAGGAGCACCGCCGGGTCGAGACCCTGGACCACCGCCACCTCCAGGCCCTCCCCGCGGGTCTCCGCCTTGTCCCGGTGGACCATGATGTGCTGGTAGGGTGAGGCCCAGAGGCCTAAACGGTTCCTGCCCTTGAGCTGCTGCCGGTAAATCCCCATGTTCTGCCGTCCGGTCTCCATGTCCCGGCTGATCTGGCAGGCCACGGTGATGAAGGCCCCGCCGTCCAAGGCGCAGTAGGTGGGGAAGGGGTATTGACGGAGATCCACGTCCTCCCCGGTGAACACCACCTCATGGCAGGGGGCCTCCTTGACCTCCACGGGAGGAATCGGGTTGCGGATCCCCTCCATGAACCGATCCAGGGCGTTCTCCCGGGTGAAGCCCAGGGCCTCGACCGCCCGGTCCCGGGTGGTGAAGAATCCGCCGGCGACCGGCATGTGATGCCCCTTGACCTTCTTGAAATGGATGGCCGGGCCGGCGGTGTCGGAGGTCTTGCGGATGTAGGCGGCGATCTCGTGGACGGGATCGACCTCCTTCTCGATCGTCAGCAGTTCCCCTCTCGCCTCCAGGAAGGCCATGTACTCCCTCAGATCGCGAAAAGCCAAATTGGCAACCCCCTTTCTTCCCCGCTGCCGGGAACACTTCCGCACCAGGATCCCGCGGCGCCTGAAAACCGCCGTCTTGGCAGTGTTTTTCAGAGCGTTGAGCCCGTTAGTCGGCGGTAAAGGTCTCGACCACCTGGGCGACCCCGGAACGCTCGGACAGCCCGAGGCCCGGATCGTCGGTCACCCGCACCTTGGCGTCCTCGAAGATCAGGCCACCACTCTCCACCACGTCCTCGGCCAGCCGCCAGTGCTGCATCACCCCGTCGGCGACGGTGTTCCGCAGGGTCACCGTGAGGTGGGCGCTGGCGGTGTTCGAGACCAGAGTTTCGCCCGGAAGGCCGTCGATGCGCACCTTGAGGCCGAAGGCGTCAGCCAGGTTGCAAATCCGGCGGGCCTTGGTCAGCCCCCCGGCCTTGATCGGCTTGACGCAGAGGACATCGGCCGCCTTGCGGCGGATGATCTCCACCGTGTCCTCGACGGTATGGCAGCTTTCGTCGGCCACGATGGGGGCCTCCACGGCCGCCCGAACCTCCGCCATCGCCTCCAGACCCTTGACCGGCTGCTCCACCATGACATCGAACTCCTGGAGGGCCCGGATGGCATGGATGGCTTCCTTGACCGTCCAGTGGCCGTTGACGTCCACGATCACGGTGATCTCGTTCCCGGCGGCCTCGCGGATGGCCCGGACACGGGCCACGTCGGCGGCGATCCCGGTGCCCACGTGCACCTCGAAGGATCGGAATCCCGCTTGCATGCAATTGAGGACGTCCTGGGCCATCTCATCAGGCTCCTAGAGGGCCAGCCCGTAGGCGCTGGGGAAGTCTTACTGCACCTTTCCGCCGAGAAAGTCGTGGATTGGCCTCCCGGCGGCCTTCCCGATCAGGTCGTAGAGGGCCATGTCGAACGCGGCCTTGGCCGGCTGGTTCCCCCCGAGGGCCCGGTCCATGAGGTGGTTGGCCGCCTCGATGTCGAACGGATCCCTTCCCAGGATGAGGGGGGCCAGGAAACGGGCGGCTGCCAAGAGGGTGTCCTGGGTCTGCCCCAGGTAATAGGGGACGGGAGTGGCGGTGGAGATCCCCGCCGGCCCTTCATCGCTGTAGATCCGTACCAGGATGTCCCGGGCCATCGGGATGACCCCGAACGAGACCCTCATCTGCTCCTTGAAGGGGAGATCCAGCCGACAGACCTCAATCTTGTCGATGCGCATTGTCAATCAGCCCTCCTCAGGGTAAGTTATACTCTCCAGGGCCGATCGGAGCGCCCTTTCCGCCAGCACCTTGACCAGGTGCCGCCGGTATTCCCCCGAAGCCCTGATGTCGGTGATGGGGCGGGAGGCATCGGCGGCGAGGCGGGCGGCGTCCTTGATCCTCCGGTCGATCTCCTCGGGGTAGGCGCCGGAGAGGTCCAGGCCTTTAAGGGCCTCCCCCGCCTTCGGAGCCAGGACGGGCGTGGGGGCCACCGCCCCCAGGGCGATACGGGCGCGGCGAATCACCCGGGCGCCGCCGGACCCGGTCTCCCCTACACAAAGCGCGACCGCCACGTTTACCACGGCGATATCGAGGGCT
>JACPQU010000200.1 GCA_016190305.1 Bacillota bacterium | reverse complement strand
CTTTGACTCCGGCCTTGGCGGCGATGCTGACCCTGGCCCCGAAGGTGGGGCAGCGCAGCACGCACATGGCGCAGCCGTAGCCGTACTTGGTGCAAAGCCCCTGCGGCCCAGCGGATCCAGTGGCGTCGACGAAAGCGTCGCCTTCCACCACTTCGCCGTCTTCAAGAACCACCGCCTCCAGGCGATCACCCCTCCGCCGGACGTCGGTGGCCCGGGCCGGGGCCAGAATCTGAACTCCAAGCTCCTCGAGCAGGGCTCGAACCTTGATCTCCAGGGTTAGAACGTTGTAGATATAGCTGTGTGCGCAACCCGGGATCTCGATGTTTCGGTGCAAGGCGTTGTCCCACGCCAACTGGAAGAGATCTCCGGCCCCCATCGCGTCCACCTCGAACTGGGCGGTCATCCTGGCGTTCTGCCCCATGATCCCGCCCACCAGTCCGGTGCCCAAAAGACGATCCATCCGTTCAATCAGGACTACCTCGGTGCCCAGCTTGGAAGCGGTCAGGGCCGCCCCGCATCCGCCCCATCCGCCGCCGATTACTACCACCCTTGCCATCAGCGCAACCTCCCCTGGTAATCCGACTCTAGGTCAAACCTTCAAAACCGGACCTGTCTCGTACCTTCGGTCGGCGGTCACGGCCGCCGGCCGAATCGAGATGCGGAAATAATAAAACCAAGCTGAAGTTGTTCCGGAATCTTATCTCTGGCGACGAATCTGGCCCGGGCTCCTGGAGTCGGATGAGGGTCTGCGAGGTGAGATCCAGGCTTCACTCAACCACCTTCTACGCCCAGGTGGAAGATCCTTTCCTGTCCGGGCTCACAGTTGGACCCTCAAAGGGCCCCACGCGTTTGCCCGTTCGTTGAAGTCGAGCAGCAGGTTTCTTTCATAGGAGCAGGAATCTCCTCCAGGATGTTGAACCCAAAAGTATCGTCTAAAAAATAACAAGATAATTAACCCGAAAAATAATGCAAAAAAACGTAGTGGTTTAAGCTTGGGGCCTTCCCTTACAATCACCCCGCTGGCTTCGTCGTAGCTCTCTCCAATACTTCCCGGCCCCCCGGATCAGTAGAAGATCACGTTTTTCCAAATGCGGATCAGCCGCTGGTTTTAATGTGTATTGGCGATCCGAACGGTTCCATCCGGCTTCCGGCCGGCCTATATCCCTTGACCCCAGCGGTCATAAACAAGAGGTGAAGCATGCCTCCCGAGCCCGTCTTCACGATCAAGGACGTCTATAAGATTTTTTATACACCCGACCGAAGAGACCAGCGTTCCACCTTCGCCGTGCGGGGGGTCAGCCTGGATATCTACCCGGGCACCTTCGTCACCTTCGTGGGACCCAGCGGCTGCGGAAAGTCCACCCTGCTCAACATGATGTCCGGCCTTACCTTTCCCAGCGACGGTCAAATCCTTTTTCGGGGCCAACCGATCAGGAAAACCAACTATCAAATCGGGTACATCACCCAGCACGACAACCTTCTCCCCTGGCGAACCCTCTTGGGAAACGTCCAGTTGGCCCTGGAATACCGCGGTGTGCCGAAACCGGAGCGGGAGGAGAGGGCCAGGGCTCTGATCAACAAGGTGGGTCTCTCCGGGTTCGAGAGCTATTACCCCCGCGAGCTGTCCGGGGGGATGCGGCAGCGGGCCAACCTGATCCGGACCCTGGTCTACGATCCGGAAGTGATCCTGATGGACGAGCCGTTCGGGGCCCTGGACGCCCAGACCCGGCTCGTCCTGCAGGACGAATTGCTCAAGCTTTGGAGCGGGAGCGGGAAGACCATCGTCTTTGTCACCCACGACCTGGTGGAAAGCATCGCCCTCTCCGATCAGATCGTGGTGTTCACCCAGTCCCCGGGAGAGATCAAAGCCATCTACGACGTCCCCCTGAAACGTCCCAGGGACGTGTTTCACATTCACAAAAGCGAAGGCTTTACCGAAACCTACGACCGGGTCTGGGTGGATCTCCAGCAGGTCCTCGCCAGGGCGGGGCTCGTCAAAACCGGGGACGGCGCCGCCGTTCAGAAAGGAGGGTAACGAACATGCAGGCACGCCTGGCCCGGGAAGAGCAGCTCCGGCGGATGGTGGAAACCAACACACAGGCCCGCCACCGGCATAAGCGCCTGACTTTTTTCTGGGCCCGAACCGGTTTGCTCCTGTCCTTCCTCCTCCTTTGGGAGCTTCTTTCCGGGAGAGTGATCGACTCCTTCTTCATCAGCTCTCCGCTCAAGATCGGGGCCTCGTTTGAAGAGCTTTTCCAGGGGGGCAAGGTGTTTCTCCACTTTGCCACCACCCTGAACGAGGTTCTGCTCGGTTTTACTGCCGGTGTCCTGGGGGCCCTGATCGGCGCTGTCCTGGTGATCATCTTCCGGGACGCTTACGACGTGGTGGAGCCCTTTTTCATCGCCCTCTACGGCATCCCCAGGATCGCCCTCGCCCCGCTGCTGATCATGTGGCTCGGTCTTGGTATCAAGTCCAAGATCTTTCTTTCCGGGCTCCTGGTCTTCTTCGTGGTCTTCATGACCGTCGTCGCCGGAATCCGCATGGTGGATGAGGGCGTGATCAACTCGGCCAGACTGATGGGCGGCTCGCGATCCCAGATTATCCGGACGGTGATCCTGCCGGCCTCCTATCCCTACTTCGTGGCCGGGCTCCGCATGGGGGTTCCGATGGCCATCATCGGGGCCATCGTCGGGGAGTTCATCTCGGCCAACCGGGGGATCGGCTTTTTGATCCAGTGGGCCAGTTCGGCCTTCAACACCTCCCTGGCTTTCGCGGCCATCTTCCTGCTCCTGATCCTCGTGGTGGGCCTCAACTTCGCGGTCAACAAAGCCGACGCCCACCTGTTGAAATGGCGGCCCAAGAACAGCGAGGAGAGAATCACGACCACGATGTAGCTGTCGGTAAGACAACCTGCCTGAGGAGGGGTAACAGATGAAAAGAGCCGGGTTGGTGAAGTGCATTTCCCTGATCCTGGCGATCTTCTTGCTGGCGGTCGGTTTTGCCGCCTGCGGGAAGAAGGAGGCGCCCAAGGCGGAACCCAAGGCTGAACCAGCCAAGGAGCAGCCCGCCGCCGCACCCAAGGCCGAACCGGAAAAACCCAAGGTCCTGAAGAAGATCAAGTATACCTACTACCCCGTCGCCCACACCACCGCCCTTTACGTCGCAGCGCAGGAGGGGTTCTTCGCCGAGGAAGGGCTGGAAGTGGAGTTCGTCAAGGCGGGCTCCACGCCGGACATGATCAACGCCGTCCTGGCGGGCGAGGCCCAGATCTCCAACAGTTCCCTGCCCGGGCTGGTCAACCTGGCGATCCAGGGACGAGAGCCGATCGGGGTGTATAACCTGGTCTGGCGGCACACGATGGAGACGGTCATGCTCAAGGAGACCGCCGACAGGCTGGGGATCAGCCGGAACGATTCGATCGAGAAGCGGGTCAAGGCCCTGAAGGGTCTGCGGATCGCCACCGCCGGACCGGGATCGGAGGCGGATATCCTCTATCGCCTCTACCTCAAAGAAGCGGGGCTGGATCCGGACAAGGACGTCACCATGACAACCATCAAGGGGCTGGATCTCTGGATTGCAGCCTTGAAAACCAAGCAGGTCGACACCTTCTCCTCTTCGCCGCCCGGCGCCTTCCAGCCGGTGGTTGACGGGTATGGCGTCCTCTACATCTCCAACATGAACGGCGACCTGCCGGCCCTCCAGGAGCATCCCTACCAGACGGTCTGGGTCCTGAAGTCGTGGGCTAAGGATCACGAGGAGGAGATCGTCTCTTTCGTCCGGGCGGCCCAGAAAGCCACCGACTTCATGTTCAAGAACAAGGACAAGGCGATCAAGGACATGAGCGCTTACATGCCCCCGCTTGACGACAAGGCCATGAGCATGGGCTATGACTCGTTCGCGCAGGGCTGGAGCAAGGACGGCCGGACGACCCAGAAAGCCATGCAGGCGGCCATGGATGTCCTTTTCCAGACCGGATCGGTCAAAGAGAAGATCAGCACCGCCGAGGGCGGGCTGTGGACCAACTCCTACATCGACAAGGCAGAAAAGAAGTAGACCGGCCCTACAGGATGATCGGGGGAGCCGGCCGGGCCTCGGGCTTGAGCCGGCTCCTTCTTCGGGAGGGGTCTTCAGCAATATGAACCAGGTCTCCTCGGATCGGGTCAGCCCGGTCCTGGTGGAAGTGGTCGCCAACAGGTTGATGGAGATCATCCTGGAAGCCGCTCAGACCATCCAGCGGGTCTCCGGGGAACTCCTCACGGTGGCTTCAGCGGACTTCGCCATCGACCTCTTCGACGCCGACGGAAACGCCTTCGTCTACAGCCCGGTGGGACTCCCCCGGCAAGGCAGCGCGGTGCGCCTGGCCCTTCCGGCGACCATTCAGCAACTGGGGGAGGATCCGGGGATCTTCCCGGAAGACGTGATCATCACCAACGACCCCTATACCTGTACCCTGCATATCGTCGACCTGTTGATGATCAAACCCGTTTTCTTCGAGGGCCGGCTGCTTCTATGGGTGGGCGTGGGGATCCACAAGGTGGATATGGGCGGGATTACCCCGGGGCTGGCGATCATGGCCCGCAACGCCTACCAGGAGGGGCTGCTCATCCCTCCGATCAAGATCATCGAGCGGGGAAAGCTCCGAAAGGAAATTGTCAACCTGTACATGGCCAACGTGAGGGCGAGAAGGACCCAGGAGCTGGATCTGCGGGGCCAGATCGCCGCCGTACAGACCCTGGACCGGAGGCTGCAGGAGCTGATCGCCCGGGTCGGGGTGGAACAGTTCCAGGATATCGCCCGCTTCCTCCAGGATACTTCCGAAAGGGTGGTGCGGAGCCGCCTGGAGGCCATCCCGGACGGGACCTACGAATTCACCGACTATCTTGATCATGACGGCCTGACCGACCGCATCTACACGATGAAATGCCGGCTGACGGTGGATGGAAACAAGGCCACAGTCGACTTCACCGGCACCGATCCCCAGTCTCCGGGCGCCATCAACTGCACCCTCGCCAATACCCACGGCGCCGTGCATGCCGGCCTGCTCACCCTGCTCGCGCCCGACCTGGCCCCGAACGAAGGGGTATTCAATCCGGTGGAGATGGTGATCCCGGAGGGCACCCTCCTGAAGCCCGTTCACCCCGCTCCCACGGCCGGTGGAGCAACCGAAGCGGGGTATCGGGCCCAGTGCATCTTCCTCGGTGCGGTCACGAAGGCCTGTGCCGCCTCCGACAATGAAGAGTTGCGTCGGATGGCGGTCTCCGCGGAGTGGGGAGGCTCCACCGTCCGCCCGCACATCCACGGAACCTCTCATTCCGGGCACAACTTCACCTCGATCTTGTTCGACAGCATCGGAATGGGCGGTGGAGCCCGCTGCAACAAGGACGGCATGGGAGTGTCCTGCATTCATACCACCGTGGGAGCCCAGTTTCAAAACGTCGAGTTGCTGGAACGGGATTATCCCATCCTCTACCTGAAGCGGGGCTTTCTGGATGATTCCCCGGGGGCCGGGCGGCACCGGGGCGGGCCCAGTCTCGAGGCTTGCGTCGCCGTTTACGATACGGACCGCCTTGAGCTGGTGCTCCCTCATAACCGTCGTTTTCCGCCCTCCTGGGGTGTCTTCGGGGGCGGGCCCGGGGCGGCCGCCTGGGTCAGGACCAAGTCGAATACCGATGTCTTCGAGTTGATGGCCGAAAAAGTTCCCTCATATATGGAGATCCACGGGCAGGAAACGGTACGGCCGCAAAAAAGTGTATTCGATCTGATGAAGGGTGACGTGCTCTGTTTCAATCCTCCGGGGGGAGGCGGTTACGGAGATCCCCTGGAGCGGGAGCCCGATCGGGTAAAAGATGATGTTCTTGACGGCCTGATCTCCGCCGATACGGCCACACGGTTGTACGGGGTGGTCATGGATCCCGCCGGCAAGGGTGTGGATCCGGAGGCAACCCGGCAAAATAGAGCAACAATTCGGGCCGGACGATTGCAGAAAACCGGCGCATACTCGTCACCCTCCCGGAAAAGCTAACGTTGACGAGGAGGTGACTTATTTGGCCGACATAAAGTGCAGTGTGGAAAACTGCGAGTTCAACGGCAAGAAGTTTTGCCATGCGAGCGCCATTGAGGTGGCCACCAATGGTCACGCCTTCAATGCACAGTCATCGGAAGAAACCATCTGCCGCACCTTCCGGCCCAAGAAATAAGGGTTCGGTGATCGACGCTCGGCCCGGGACAGCGTGCCGGTTCTCACGACGATCCAACGTCGGACGGGACCGGCACGGTGACCGGTGGAAGGAAGGTCCCCCGCCCTGACCGAAATCCTTCCCAGGATGACGGCCCCGACCGAAGTCCTCCCGGGATGACAGTGCCGTCCTGCCACGCTGTCAAACCTGAAACCCAGCTCCACTGAAAAAAGGAATATCTTCCTGGATGATTCAATCGTAGGGTGGGGGATATCGAGTCCCTTTGCCTGGAGGGTAACCATTGCCTTTGCCCTTGTCCATGGTCCCGGACGTCCTCGTCATCGGCGCCGGCCATTTCGGCTCGGCGGCGGCTCTGCACCTGGCCCGCTCGGGTCTATCAGTCGTTGTCGTGGACGCCAGGCTCTCCGCCGCCGGTGATTCGGCCTCCGGTCTGGGGGCCATCACTCTCCAGTCCAGGGGGTATGATCCATCTCTGCCGCTGGCCCTGACCGCGGTGGCCTATTACGCCGAATTCCTTTCCGAACTTGACTTCGACGTGGAGTATCGTGAGTGCGGCGGCCTGGCTCTGATTGATTCAGAAGCGGACCTGGAGCCAAGACTGGCGGCCGTGAACCTGCAGCGGGAGCGCTACGGCATCCGGCTCGAATTTCTGGACGCCGCCGCAACGCGGGAAGCGGAGCCGTCCATCGGCCCCGAGGTTTTCGGCTCCACTTTCTGCGCGCAGGAGGCCCACCTGAACCCTCTCCTGCTCCAGCGGGGACTGGAAAGGGCCTGCGCCAGGGCGGGGGTGACGACCCTGGCCGGCGAGCGGGTGGTATCGATCACCCGTACGCCGGCTCCCTTACCGGACAGCGCGGGGGCCTCCCCTGAAACGATCACCTTTGAAATTACCACCCATTCCGGAACCAGGATCTCCACCCCGGTGATCGTCAATTGCGCCGGCCCAGGGCTGGCGGAGGTGGCCCGGCTGGCCGGAATCGACCTAGACATCCGCCAGGGCCACACTCATATGCTCGCGACGAACGCAGCGCCGCCCACCATCAGGCACCTCCTTTCCGGGTGCCTCCAGACCGTTTCCGGAAACATCCTGATCAACAGCAGGCTCCTTTTCGACCCGCGGGACGCCGAACCGGGCTGGCGGAGCATCCGGTCAATGCTCAGGAAGACCCTCCACAGGATGCCCGGATTGGCCGGGCTGGAACTGATCCGGGCCTGGTCCGGGAGGCGCCCCTACCCCGCCGACGGCCAGCCGGTGATCGGGGAGGTGCCAGGGGTGCGGGGATTCTACATCGCCACCGCGCACGCGGGGACCACCCTCTCCCCTCTCTCCGGGAAGATCCTGGCCGAGTTGATCACCAGCGGGAATACCCCCGTATCCATAGCCCCCTTTTCCCCGCAGAGGCTGATGGCGACCCCCAAGGAAACGGCTATGTAAAGGGATGTAAAAGTATTTAAAGGGATGTAAAGGTAAATGGCACTGGAAGCATCACAAGTTTCCAAGAGGGAGAAAACGATGGATCAGCGAAGACTCTGGCCGATAGCGTGCTGCTTTTTCGGCCGGTACCGTTACTTCAACCTTTTGGACAATTTTGTTTTTAGACAATTTTGATCACTAAATTTTTAGACAAGTTGACCATTTAAATTATCCATTATCCTAATTAAGGAGGAGATCTTCCGCTGACGCCGGACGATCATTCCAGGGCCCCTCAACCATCATCCGACCGACGGCCGTGCGACCGTGGAACGTCCGACCGGGGCCCGTCTGACCATCGAGCGTCCGACTCCTGGCCGTCCAACCGGGTGCTTCACCACCCCGTCCTGGGTGACCTGGCGGTTTCGGGCTGGGTCGAAATCGAACACGCCGGTAGGAAGATCAAGGCCGTTACGGGTGAACCCATCGCCGCGGCCCTGATGGCGGCCGGGATTTCCGTCTTCAGCCGAAGCAGGAGATTCGGGAACCCTAGGGGTTTGTTCTGCGCCATCGGAAGGTGCACGGACTGCCTGGTGGATATCGGCGAAGGCCCCAAGGTCCGGGCTTGCGTAACCCCGGTTAGACAGGGTCTGAAAGTCATCGCCCCGGTTCTGTTCATCGGGGAGGAAACAGAAGACTGAAGAGAGATGGTGTCGTTGAACTGGCGGATGGGACGATGGTAAACCGGCTTACGCATCCCTCCCCTGTCCGAAACCCGGCAGGCGGAAACAGCGATCCCCTGATCACCTCGGAGAAGAACAGCCCTGGCGGAAACGGCGATCCCCTTCCTCCCGAGGTCGATCTGGCCGTGATCGGAGCCGGCCCGTCCGGACTTACGGCGGCCATTGAAGCGGCCGGCCACGGGGTCGGGGTGGTGGTGGTCGACGAGAACGAGAGACCCGGGGGCCAGCTCTTTAAGCAAATCCACAAGTTTTTCGGCAGCGCCCTGCATGGCGCCGGCAAGCGGGGCATGGACATCGGGCGCTCCTTGCTTGCAGTGGCCACCGACCGGGGGGTCACGGTCCGCCTGGGGACGGTCGCATGGGGCTTCTTCCCCGAGAAGACCCTGGGCCTGGCTGCCGGTGAGCGGTCTTTCCTCCTCCGGGCCCGGTGCATTCTCCTGGCCTCCGGGGCCGTCGAGAACGCCCTGGCCTTCCCCGGTTGGACCCTCCCGGGGGTTATGGGAGCCGGCGCGGCCCAGACCCTGGCCAATATCCACCGCGTGTTGCCGGGCCGGGAGGCGCTGGTGGTCGGGGCCGGGAACGTCGGCCTGATCGTGGCCTTTCAACTCCTGCAGGCCGGCTGCGCGGTTAAAGCCGTGGTGGAAGCAGCCCCCAGGATCGGCGGCTACGCCGTTCACGCCGCCAAACTGGCCAGGTGCGGAGTCCCCATCCTGACCTCGACGACGATCAAGCAGGCCCTTGGCAGGGAGCGGGTGGGAGGCGCGGAACTGGTGAGCGTGGACGAGGACAGGCGGCTTATCCCCGGCACCGAACGGCGATTGGAAGCCGATCTGATCTGCCTGGCCGTGGGCCTGTCACCTCTGGCCGAGCTCGCCTGGATGGCCGGCTGCCGTTTCGACTATTTCCCCGAGCTGGGCGGGCACGTCCCCTTGCACAGCACCGACATGGAGACGACGATTCCGGGGATCTACGTGGCCGGCGACGCCGCGGGGGTGGAAGAGGTCAATACCGCGATGGAGCAGGGACGCTTGGTCGGAACGGCCGTCGCCGAGGTTTTGGGACACCTTGATCCCGTGGAGGCCGGCGACCGGAAGGAGACCATCCGCCGGCGCATGGACGCCCTTCGGACTGGGCCTTTTGGAGCCGCGCGGCGGGCCGCCCGGGAGAGGTTGATCACCGGGTTTCCCGGGCGGAAGGCGACCGGTAACCACCGGCAGGCGGAGGAAGGAGTCGAGTCTTGAACTTCGAGCAGCGTGGAATTCTTACTGCGGATGAGCTTTTCGGGCTGCCTGGGGTGCCCTCGATGGAGCGGATCGCCAGGGGACCGGTGGCGGTGATCGAGTGCCCGCAGGAAATCCCCTGCAACCCGTGCGAGACGGCCTGCCGGCACCAGGCCATCACTATCGGTGAACCGGTGACCCGGATCCCCGTACTGGATCCTTCCAGGTGCAACGGCTGCGGGCTCTGCCTGCCGGCCTGCCCCGGGCAGGCCATCTTCATCGTCGACGGCAGCCTCGGCGGGGGCAAGGCCGCCGTGACCCTCCCCTTCGAGTTTCTGCCGCTCCCAGCGGCTGGTGATGCCGTCACCCTCCTTGACCGCGGCGGACGCGAGGCCGGACAAGGGGAGATCATCAAGGTAACGGCCACACGTCTTTTTGACCGCACTCCCCTCGTTACGGTCTCCGTTCCCGTTTCGCTGGCCATGGCGGTGCGCAACATCCGGCCGCGGCTCGGGCGGCCGAATCAGCCCAATCCTTCTGAAGGAGGAAACGGCGATGACTCTTCCCTCGCCTGAGCATTCACG
>JACPQU010000021.1 GCA_016190305.1 Bacillota bacterium | reverse complement strand
TGGGAGCGGCGGGATGGCTCACCCCGGTGCCCGGAGGGGTGGGGCCGATGACCGTGGCCATGCTCCTCCAGAACACCCTGGAGGCGGCGAAAGCACTTTCCGGCGGATTGGGCGGGGAGGTCTCCGCGCGGGCGGGGGAGGCTCTCCGGTGACCGGCCCCAAGCAGTCGATCCTCACGATAGGCGAGCTGACCAAGCTGGTCAAGCGCCTGCTGGAGGATGATCCCCGGCTTTCCCGAGTGTGGGTCCGGGGGGAGATCTCCAACTTCAAGCATCATACCTCGGGCCACCTCTATTTCACCCTCAAGGACGCCCAGAGCTGCCTCCGGTGCGTGATGTTCAAAGGCGCCGCCGCCGGCTTGCTTTTTCGGCCGGAAAACGGGATGCAGGTCATTGTTTTCGGCTCCATATCGGTGTATGAGCGGGACGGACAGTACCAGCTCTATGTCCAGGAACTGCAACCGGATGGGGTGGGCGCCCTCTGGATCGCCTATGAGCAACTCAAGGCCAAGCTGGGGGCCGAGGGGTTATTTGATGAAGGCAGGAAGAGACGGCTTCCCCCTTTTCCCGGGAGAATCGCCCTGGCCACTTCTCCCACCGGGGCGGTCCTCCGAGACATGCTGTCCGTTCTGCGCCGCCGGATGCCCGGCCTGCAGATCGTTCTAGCCCCTATTCCGGTCCAGGGATACGGAGCGGCGCCGAAGATCGCCGGGGCCATTCAGGCCCTGGGAAGACTGGCTGAGCACGGGGCGGCGCCCGTCGAGGTGATCATCCTCGCTCGGGGAGGAGGATCCATTGAGGAGCTATGGCCCTTCAACGAAGAGATAGTCGCCCGTGCCATCGCTGCTTCGCCGGTGCCGGTGCTTTCAGCCATCGGCCATGAGACCGACTACACCATTGCGGACTTCGCGGCGGACCACCGGGCGGCCACCCCGTCGGTGGCTGCCGAGACGGTGGTTCCCGACCACCGGGAGCTCGCCGATCGTCTCCAGACCCGGGTGAAGCGCCTGCGGTTGGGGGCTGCGGCGCGTGTGCGCAAGGAAAGGGAACGTCTGAACCGGTTGGCTGTTTCCAGGGTGCTGACCCAGCCTTCCGGCGCCCTCAGGGAGTGGGCCCAGCGGTTGGATTTTACTTCGCGGAGACTGGAATTCCTGGCCGCCAGAAAGGCCGAGCGATCCAGAGCCATCCTGGACAAGGTGAGCGGGAAGCTGGGGGCCCTGGGTCCCGAGACCATCCTTAGGCGCGGTTATGCTTTCTGCCTGAGCCTCCCGGACCGCTCGCCGATCTCCGGCGTCCAGGCGGTCGGCCCGGGGGAACTCCTGGGGGTCATCCTCCAGGACGGGGAGATGGAGTGCAAGGTAACCGGGGTCACCCCGCGGGACAGAACAGGCGGAGCAGCCGGCGGCCGAGGCCGTCCAGCCTGATCGTTGGCGCCCCGGGGAATCTTGTGTCTCGATGAAGGAGGCTGGACCCTTGGTTGAGCCCGAAGGATCGGAGTTGAGCTTCGAGGAGGCGATGGCCAGGCTGGAGGAGATCGTGGCCCGCCTGGAGAGCGGTAACATCCCCCTTGAGGATACGCTTCGCCTGTTCGAAGAGGGAATGGGACTTGCCCGCCATTGCGCGTCCAGGCTGGAATCCGTCGAGAAACGGATGGAACAGTTGCTGGAGGGAGAGGACGGAGGCCCGGTCATGAAGCCTTTCTCCCTCCCGGAAGGTGAAACGCGTTGAAGGTCAGCGACCGGTTGGGACTGTATCTCCAGGAGCGGGGGGAGATGATCAACAGGGCCCTGGAAGGTTTTCTGCCGCCTCCGGAGGCCTATCCACCCGTGATTCACGAGGCCATGCGTTACAGTGTCTTCGCGGGTGGAAAACGGTTACGGCCGATTCTGCATCTGGCCACGACCGATCTCTTTACCGATGATCCGGCGTCCAGTCTCTTTTTTGCGTGCAGCCTGGAGCTGGTGCACACCTACTCGTTGATCCATGACGACCTGCCCTCCATGGACGACGATGATTTCCGCCGCGGACGCCCTACCAGTCACAAGGTTTTCGGGGAAGCGGTCGCCGTCCTGGCCGGGGACGCGCTGCTGACCCTGGCTTTCGAGATCATCGCCCGCGAGGGGCGAGCCTCGGCCTTTCCGCCGGATAAAGTTCTGGCCGCCGCGGCCGAGCTGGCCAGGGCGGCCGGCAGCGCCGGCATGATCGGGGGCCAGGTGGCCGATATCTCATCCCTCCCCGGGTCATGGGACGAGGTCACGCTGGCTTACATTCACAGTCACAAGACCGGGGCCCTCATCCGGGCCTCCGTGTGTTCGGCGGCGATCCTCCATGGCGCCTCGGCCTCGCAGTTGGAGCGGCTGGCCTCCTTTGCCTCTAGCCTCGGGCTTTGCTTTCAAATCGTCGATGATATCTTGGACATCACCGGCGACGAAGCGCGGATGGGCAAGAGACCCGGCAGTGATGAGCGAAACGCCCGCGCCACTTACCCGGGTTTGCACGGTTTGACAAAGTCGCAGGAACTGGCTAAGATCTTGTACAAGAAAGCCGTTCGGGAGCTCGCGCCATTCGGCGATCGCGCAGGAACGCTGCGGGCACTGGCGGCTTATCTTGTCGATAGGGAAAGTTGAACCGGCTCTGGAAGAATCACGCCAGGTCAACTGTTTCAACATCGTAGATGATCCAGTCGAACCAGTCAGTTGCCAAAGATTTCGTCTTTTGGGCCGGGTGGTTAAAGCCTTGTTGTTTACCGGCTTTGGTACCCGGCCGGATCATTTGTGGGGTGGATGGCGCAGTATCCTAGTCAGGGCGGCGCCTTCAAGGACGGGCCTAAAAATCCGTTGAGGGCACATCGATGAAGTTCCTGGTGCTGGCTTCCGGCGCCCCGCTGGGGGCTGGTACTGGGAGTTAAGGGGGTGGGGCGATCTGCAAGGGCATGCAGGCGTTGACCCCGCCCCCGCGGAGGCCTGAGTGCGTGGCTTCGGTTATGGCTCAGGGTCGCACCTGCACGTGGTGCTGGAAGGTTCTGCCGGAAGGTGCTGGGTGTAGTGTAGCCTGCCTTGAGTGGCCCGGGGGGAAGCTGGAAAGCGGAAACCCGGCCTGCAAAAGAGGCTAGAGGGAATCCCGCTCTGCCGAGGAAAACTCCTAGGCTGTCCGATCAAGGAGCCTGTCGGGGATTACAGTGCACGCTCAGTGGCAATCTAGTCCCGTCCGCGGCGACGCGGCGGAGATGGTCTTAAGGGGTAACCGCCGGGACGGCGACGACCGGTGACCATCTGGGAAACCCTACTAGACCTAAGCTGCAACGTTTACCCGATGGGCTGCCATCCACCCACTAGTTGTCCAGGAAGGTGAAACGGTCTATTGGCTAGCCGGGAGCTCGCGCCGAGACGGTGGCGATGGGTGGTCCGGATCGCGGTCTGGACCTTCTTGATCGCCGTCGTTCTCACCGACCTGTCCGGACTGATCCTGCAACGGGCCGCGATCCCATTCTCCCTTTTCATTCTCCTTACAATCATCATGACCGGCGTTTTTTTTGATATCATCGCAGTGGCTGCGACGGCCGGAAGCGAGAAACCTTTTCATGCGATGGCGGCTAAAAAGCAACCCGGGGCGAAACAGGCCCTGCGGGTGATCCGCAACGCCGACAAGGTGGCCAACTTCACGGCCGACGTGGTGGGGGACATCGCGGGGATCGTCAGCGGTGCGGCAGGAGCTGCCATCGCGCTTCAATTCGCCACGGGGGGTCTGGAGTCCCGGGAGAGCTTTTTGGGCGTCTTTCTGGCCGGGCTTACCGCGGCGCTGACCATCGGCGGGAAGGCTGTGGGAAAAGGTATCGGGATCTCCAGGTCAACGGAGATCCTATTGCTGGTCGGCCGCTTTCTTTATTTTATGGAAAGGCGTCTGGGGCTGAAGCTGTTGGACGAACGTGGCAGAGGTCCCAGGAGGTGAAAAATTGACCCGTATACTCGACCGCATCGAATCACCAGGGGATTTGAAGAAGCTGGATGAAAAAGACCTCCCGCTGGTCGCGGAAGAGATCAGGGAACTCCTGGTCCAGACGGTGGCGCGTAACGGGGGTCATCTGGCTTCGAACCTGGGCGTGGTGGAACTGACCATGGCCCTGCACCTTGAGCTGGACAGCCCGAAAGACATGATCATCTGGGATGTGGGACACCAGTCCTACGTGCACAAGATCCTGACCGGCCGCCGGAAGCGGTTTCCCTCCCTGCGGACCCTGGAAGGTTTGAGCGGCTTCCCGCGGAGGGCGGAGAGCGCCCATGATCCGTTTGGAACCGGTCACAGCAGCACATCCATCTCGGCGGCCCTCGGGCTGGCCAAAGCGAGGGATCTCGCCCGCGGATCGGGACGCGTCATTGCGGTGATCGGGGATGGAGCGATGACCGCGGGAATGGCTTTCGAAGCGCTGAACCACGCCGCCCAAGTCGGAACCGGCCTGATCGTGATCCTGAACGACAACGAGATGTCCATCTCGCGAAACGTGGGAGCCATGGCCTCCTACCTCAGCCGCCTGCGGGCCGATCCCACCTATAACCGGGCCAAGGAGGAGATGGAGCACCTCCTTCGGCGGATCCCGACCATCGGCCCCGGAGTGCTCCGGACGGTGGAAAGGCTCAAGGGGAGCCTGAAGTACCTGGTGGTTCCCGGGATGCTTTTTGAGGAGTTGGGGTTCACCTACCTGGGTCCAATCGACGGCCATGACCTGCAGGAACTGAGGCACGTGCTGAGGAGAGCCAAGCGCTTGCCCGGCCCCCTCCTGGTTCACGTCGTCACCACCAAAGGGAAGGGGTACGATCCGGCGGAGGCGAATCCGGATCGTTTTCACGGTACCGGCCCCTTCGACGTAGCCACCGGTCGGCCCATCGCGCCGTCCGGTGGTCCTCCCACATTCACCGAAGCCTTCGGACGAGCCCTGGTGGAACTGGGGGCGCGAGACCAGCGGGTGGCGGCCGTCACCGCCGCCATGCGGGACGGCACGGGGCTGGGACCCTTTCACCAGCAGTTTCCGGAGCGGTTCTTTGACGTCGGGATCGCCGAGCAGCACGCCGTCACCTTCGCCGCCGGCCTGGCGGCGGGAGGGTTCCGGCCGGTGGTGGCCGTCTACTCCACCTTTCTCCAGCGGGCTTTCGACCAGTTGCTTCATGACGTCTGCATCCAGCGCCTGCCGGTCATCTTTGCCCTGGATCGGGCGGGAGTGGTGGGGGAGGATGGAGAGACCCACCAGGGCGCCTTCGACCTCACCTATCTACGCTGCCTGCCGGGAATGACCGTCATGGTTCCGCGGGACGGAGTTGAACTCGGCCGGATGCTGGCATCGGCCGTCAACCTGGGAGGCCCGTGCGCCATCCGTTATCCCAGGGCTCGTTGTCCTGAACTGCCGGCGGCTCCGGATCCACGCACCTGGCCGGGACTGGCCCTGAACCCGGTTTCTGCAGCGGAGCCCCCGGTTTCCGGGAAAGGGGAGGTGCTCCGGCAGGGCGGGCACGTGGTGATCGCCGCCGTCGGCCCCCTGGTCGAGGAGGCCCTTCTGGCTGCCCGGGACCTGTCCAGCGGGGGTATCGAGGCCACCGTCATCGACGCCCGGTCCGTAAAACCCCTTGACGAGGAACTGATCATCGCCGCCGTCACCGAGACGGGGGCCCTTGTCACGGTGGAGGAGAACGTGAAGGC